>JAIVGS010000112.1 GCA_020201435.1 Myxococcales bacterium | reverse complement strand
ATGGCGAGCTCTTCCTGGGTCAGGCCGTGGAGGAAATAACTTTGATCTTTCAAGGGGTCACGCGCTCGGAGCAGCCGGTACCGGCCTTCCACGAACGCGACCCGCGCGTAATGGCCCGTCACCAGCTCGGCCGCGCCGAGCCGCCGCGCCCGATCGAGCAGCCAGTCGAACTTCACGTGGTCGTTGCAGCGCACGCACGGATTCGGCGTCTCGCCATGCGCATACGCGCTCACGAACGGCTCGATCACCTGCGCGCGAAACCGTTCCTGCGCGTCATAGACGTAGAAGCGGATGCCGAGCGTTGCCGCCGCCCGCCGCGCGTCATACAAGTCATCCGGCGCGCAGCACGTCTTCCCCGTCCGAACGGCGTCGTCCGGCACCGAGTACAACCGCATCGCAACGCCGACGCAGCAATCGTTGCCGACGGCATCCGCGGTCAACGCCGCCGCGACGGACGAATCGACCCCGCCCGACATCGCAACCATCGCAGTTGGCCGGTGGCCGGCAGCCGGCAGCCGGCAGCCGGAACTCACGACGTCCCGCCCTCCGGCGCCTGCGCGGGATACGACGGCGGCTGTGCCTCGACCGGCGCGTGCGCTCGCGTCGGAATCCAGAACGCGACCTTCGCGCCGGAGAAGTGATGCTTGCTGTCGGGCTGGTTCTTGGGCGGGCTCTCGGCCCAGATCTTCCCGCCGTGCGCCTCGACGATCTGCTTGGCGACCGGCAGGCCGAGCCCCGCTCCCGGCGCGCGCTCGTCCCCGACCCGATCGGCATGGAAGAACGGGTCGAACACCTTCTCCGCCTCGTCGGCCAGCAGCCCTTCACCCTGGTCGTAGACCTCGAAGTAGAGTCGCGACGGATCGGCCGCCACCCGCAGCAGCACGTTGCTGCCGTGCGGGCTGAACTTGATCGCGTTGTCGACGAGATTCCCGATCGCCTGCTTCAGCTTGCGCTCGTCGCCCCAGCCGGACGCCGGATGGTCGACCTGCAGCTCGAGCACGATCCGCCGCGCCTTCGCCTTCGGCTTTTCCTCGTCGATGATCGCCTTCGCGGCAACCGCCGGTTCGAATGCGTCGCGATGGATCGCGTACCCGCCGCTCTCCAGCGTGGCGAAGTCGACCAGGTTGTCGATGGTCCGCGAGAGCCGCTCGGAGGACATCGTCATCGACTCGATGATCTTCTGCTGTGCCTCGGAGAGCTCGCCGGTCTTTCCCGACTTGAGGATCTTGAGATACCCGGTGATCGGCGTCAGCGGCGTCGCCAGCTCGTGCGAGAGGTTCTGCATGAACTCGGTCTTGCTCCGCGCCGCCGCCCGCAGGCGCGAGTTGGCGGCGGTCAGCTCGCGCACCGTCGCCTCGAGCCGCTCGACCAGCGACTGCGAATACTCGCGCAGGTACCTGCGCTCCTCCGGGCCGCGGACCTTCTCGCGCTTCCCCTTCAAAAACTCGCGGAGCTGCCCGGGGAACTTCTCGACGTCGATCGGCTTCTCGATGTACCCGTCGCAACCGATGCTGAGCGAAAGCCCCCGGTCGCCGTGCGAAGTCAGGACCACGATCGGGCACGCGTCGAGCCCGCGGTACGACCGCAGGCGGGTCGCGGTCTCGTAGCCGTCGATCCCCGGCATCTCGATGTCGCAGAGGATCAGGTCCGGGTGCGCCGAGATCGCGAGGTCGATGCCGGCGATGCCGTCGCTCGCCTCCAGCACGTCAAACCCACGTGCTTCCAAGACGTTACGCACCAGCGCCCGACTCTCCGGGTTGTCCTCGATGTAGAGGATGCGCGGGTGCGGCGAAGGTGCCTGTTCGGCCATGGACCGTCCCGATGCTTCGTCTTCGCTGTCGCGGTCTTCGCGGCGCGAAGATCCTACCACTTGCTCGGCCGGCGGGAAAGCCGTACGGCCACCGGCCGCGCCCATGCCGCTCCGCGTCTGAACCGGCTGGCCGATCGGTGGTGCCCACACCCTGTCCACAGGCCGATTTCCTCCGCGGCGCGACTCTAGCCATCCCTCTACGGCGCCGCACGCCGAGTCATTGCCTTCAGTTCGGTGCTGAAAACACCACGTCTTTACGACAGTTTTTCAGGGCAGGAAATTCTTTTTCACTCTCACGAGCGAAATCCGGGGTCCCTCCCGAACGACCGCGGCTGCGATCACTGTGAATTGTTTGTGGATAACTTCTGGGACACCTCCGCCAAGAGTCGGATCAACGTATTTCGGCTGTTCAGATCCGGATCATCCATCACGCGCTCCAGGAGCCGGGTCAGGATTTCTCCTACACGGGGCCCGGGCCGCAGGCCGAGCTCGCGCATGACGTCCTCGCCGCCGATGGCGAGGTCGGAGATCTTGAGCGCGCTGGGGCGATCGAGCTCGCGCTCGAACCGCTCCTCCGCGGCGGCCTGATTCCCGAGGCTTTCCCTCACGAGCCTGCCTCGTGCTTGCAGATCGGCGCGCCGTAAGGCCCACAGCGCTGGCAGCTCGGCAGGCCCGATCCGCGCCAGCGTCCGCCGCACGGTCGCATCGTTCCATTCGGGCTGGTAGTGCCAGTTGTGCTCGCGGACGAGGAGCGAGACCCGCTCCACCTCGCGCCGCGGAAAGCGCAGCCGCGTGAGGATCTCGGCGGTCAGGACTGCTCCGACCTTTTCGTGGTCGTAGAACGTGTGCTCGCCGGGGCCGCCTTCCTTCGCGGCAGCGCAGCGCGGTTTGGCGACGTCGTGAAGCAAGGCCCCGAGCCGGACGACGAGTTCGCGCGGCGCGAAGTCCACGCAGCGCAGCGTGTGCCGCCACACGTCCCAGGCGTGATAGCGATTTTGCACAAAATGCACGGACTCGAGCAGCTCCGGGATCACCTCGGCGAGCAGTCCCGTCCGGAGCAGCAGCCGGAGACCGCGCGACGCCGGGTCGCCGCGGACGAGCAGCTTGACGAGCTCGTCCCGCACCCGCTCCAGCGCGACCTTGCGGAAGACGTCGATCGCCTGCGGAATCGCCCGCCGCGTCGGCAGGTCGACCGCGAGCCGCAGCGTACAGGCGAACCGGACCGCCCGCAGCGGCCGCAGCCCGTCCTCGCGAAAACGGGCGAGCGGGTCGCCCACCGCCCGCAGCAGATGCCGGCGCAGATCGCCGACGCCGTGAAACGGGTCGCGCAGGACCCTGTCGATCGGGTCCCAGGCCATCGCGTTCACCGTAAAGTCGCGGCGGGCGAGGTCGCCGTCGATTTCGCCGAGGAACGTCACCGAGCTCGGACGCCGTCCATCGAGGTACGGACCCTCTCCGCGGAAGGTCGTGACCTCGACCTTGTGCGACCCGGAGAGCACCGTCACGGTCCCGTGCTGGATGCCGGTCGGCACGACCTTGGGAAAGGCCTTGACGACCTGCTCCGGGAGCGCGTCGGTGGCCACGTCGAAATCTTGAGGCGGATCGCCTACATAGAGGCCCGCGGCGCGTCGCACGAGATCGCGTACTGCCCCGCCCGCGAGCCACGCCTGCTTGCCGGCCGCGCGCAGGCCGCGCAGCACCGCGATCACGTCTTCGGGAACGAGGGCAGGATCGGGCAGCACCGCGATGGCTATAGCACTCTGTCTCCCAAGTGGCGGATGCCGGAGCGGGTCCGATGCGCAAGCTGCCCCGCTGGTGACGTCCGAACCGGAGCGGCCAGAAACGGCTGCCCCGGCGGCCGGCAGCTCAGCCGGCGAGCCGGGAGATCACGTCGAAGAGCGCGTCGAGGTCGACGGGCTTCGAGATGTACCCGCGATAGGGGCCTGACCGCAGCTTCTGGTTGACGTGCATGTCGGCCGTGATGAGGACGACCGGCACGTGCGAGAACGGCTTCTCCCGGCAGAACTCGAGCATGAACTGGGGCGCGTTCATCGGCGTCATGTTCCAGTCGAGGAGGATCAGCGCCGGCGCGGGGTGCGAGCGGAGCCATGTCAGCGCCTCGCCGCCGCCGGTGACTTCGGCGACCGCGTAGCCCGCGTCCTGCAGCGTGTCGCGCAGCGCGTCGCGGATGTCGGGGTCGTCGTCGACGACGAGGATGGTGCCTTCACGCTTGGGCATCGGTCTCCTCCAGTGCCGGCGGCAGGCGGACGGTGAACGTCGCGCCGCGGCCCGGCTGGCTTTCGACCGCGATCGTCCCGCCGCTGGCCTCGACGATGCTGCGGGTGATCCACAGGCCGAGGCCGAATCCGGAGTACTCGCGGGTCCTGCGAGAGCGCTCGAATCGCTGGAAGATGCGCTGGCGGTCCTCGGGCGCGATGCCGAGACCGTGGTCGGTCACGCGCAGCATCGCATCCGCGCCGTCGCGCCGGGTCTCGATCTCGATCGGCCGGCCCCTGCCGTACTTGATCGCGTTGGAGACGAGGTTGGTGACCACCTGCTCGAGCCGCAGCCGGTCCCAGCAGCCCTGCACCGGCTCGAGGCGCAGATCGACCTCGCAGCGCGACTCCGCGGCCAGCTCGCTGAACCGGTCGACGACCTCGCGCACCAGCGCGTCGAGGCCGACCTGCTCGGTCTCGAGCTCGAGCCGGCCCGCGGTGATCCGCGAGACGTCGAGCATCTGCGCGATCAGCGTCTCGAGGCGCATCGCCGAGGCGACCGTCTTTTCCAGGCGCTGTTGGACGCGCGCATCCTCGATCTGCCCGAACCTCGCCAGACTCTGCAGCTGCATCAACAGCGCCGTCAGCGGCGTGCGCAGCTCGTGGCCGGCGATGGAGAGAAACTCGTCGCGCAGCTCGATCGCGAGCTGCGCCTCGCGCAGCCGCTTGGCCTCGGTGAAGTCGCGGGTGACCTTGGTGAAGCCGAGGTGGCGCTTCTCGGCGTCGAAGATCGCGGTGATGACCACGTTGGCCCAGAAGCGCGAGCCGTCCTTGCGGAGGCGCCAGCCCTCTTCCTCGTAGCGGCCTTCGGCTTTCGCCCGGGCGAGCTCGTATTGCGGGTGCTCGCGGCGCCGCTCCTCCTCGGGGTAGAAGATCGAGAAGTGCTTGCCGATGATCTCGTCGGCTGAGTACCCCTTGAGCCGCTGGGCGCCGACGTTCCAGCTCGCGATGCGTCCCTCGGGATCGAGCATGAAGATTGCGTAGTCGCGCACCGCCTCGACCATCAGCCGGAACCGTTCCTCGCTCTGGCGGAGCGCTTCGGTCGTCTTGCGCAGGTCGTCGACGTCGCGGGTGACCTTGACGAATCCGGTCAGGCGGCCTTCGGCGTTGCGCAGCGCCGTGATCGTCACGTGGGCCCAGAATCGTTGCCCACTTTTCCTTACCCGCCAGCCCTCCTCGGTGTATCGGCCGTCGCGGACGGCGATGGCGAGCTCGCGCTCGGGCTTGCCGCCCTCGACGTCCTCTTTCGGCAGGAAGATCGAGAAGTGCTTTCCCAGCACCTCTTCGGCGCGGTAGCCCTTGATCCGCTCGGCCCCCGTGTTCCAGGAGGCGACGTTGCCCTCTCGGGTGAGCAGGAAGATGGCGTAATCGCTGACGCTGTCGACGAGGTGGCGGAAACGGTCGTCGTCCCCGTCGAGCCGCCCGGCTCCGGCCGGCCCCCCCTTGCCCTCGAGCGCCCGGGCAGCGGCCTCGAGCGACTGGACGAGGCGCAGCGTTTCATCCAGCGGGTGTTGGCCGAGCCGCCCCGCCTCCGCGCGGAACCGCCAGCGGTTGGCCACCGACCGCACGATCTCGCCGACGAGCTCGGCGCTGTCCGCCAGCTCCTGATCCCGGTATTCGGGCACAATCACCTGCGCACCGTATGCATCGATCGTCGGATTGTCGATTGGGTACGCGCGATCCGTCGCGCAGTGGACCAGTGGCGCCCCCGGCCCGACTCGAACGGGCGGCCACCTGTTTAGGAAACAGGTGCTCTATCCACCTGAGCTACGGGGGCGTTTTCAATAGCTTATCAGCGCCTCGACCGGTCCGCCCGATTGTGAGAGCCGCTCGCGGCCTTTCAGGAAGGCCAATTCGACCACGAACAGGAACGCGCCGACCTGGGCTTCCTGCTTCTGCACCAACTGCGCCGCGCCCCAGGCGGTGCCGCCGGTCGCGAGCAGGTCGTCGACGATCGCGACCTTCTCGCCGGGCAGGACTGAATCGATGTGGGCTTCGAGGACGCCCTTCCCGTACTCGAGCGCGTACTCGATCCGGTGTGTCTTGTACGGCAGCTTGCCGAGCTTTCGGACCGGCGAGAAGCCGATCTCGAGCCGGTCGGCCAAGGCGGCGCCGAAGACGAACCCGCGCGACTCGATGGCGACGATCCGGTCGAACCCGCGCCCGCGCAGCCGCTCTTCCATCGCGTCGAGCACGGCCTGGAATGCCTTCGCGTCGGCGAGAACCGGCGTGATGTCCTTGAAAAGGATCCCGGGCTGGGGAAAGTCGGGCACGTCGCGGATCAACTGCCGGACGAGGTCGAGGGAAGCCATGCGGCGATTCTCTCAGAGCGGGAACAAAAAAACAGCCGCCGGTCCCATGGGGGGGATGGGACCGACGGCCGGGAGCCTCGGGCTTTCGCCCGGAAACCCGGCGCGGTGTGTAGCAGCGCACCGCGGCGTCTGCAAGAAAATCCGGTTCAGCGCAAAAAACCGAGCGGGTCACGCGGATGCGTACCTACACGCACCTCGAAATGGAGGTGCGGGCCGGTCGCGTTGCCGCTGTGGCCGACTCGGGCGATCGCCTCGCCGCGGGCGACCCGCTCGCCTTTTCCGACCAGGTTTTCCGAGTTGTGCGCGTAGACGGTGACGAGGTCGTCGTCGTGGGCGACCAGGATCAGGTTGCCGTAGCCGCGCTGTTCGCCGGCGAAAAGGACCACGCCGTTTTCGGCGGCGCGCACCGGCGTGCCTTCCGGGCAGGCGAGGTCGATGCCGTCGTGATGGTCGCGCTCGCGCGTGCCGAAGCCGGAGATGAGCACCCCCGAGGCCGGCCAGGAGAGCCACGAGCCGTGCGCCGCGGGATCGAGCGCGCGCTGCCCGGCCCGGGGAATCGACGACGGTCCGCGGCGCGGCCGCTGCTCGACGCGGGCCTGTGGCGGCTCGCCGGCCGGCGGCACGGCCAGCTCTTTCGCAGCGCCCGGAATGAAGAGCAGCGACCCTTCCGACAGGTGCGACGGGTCGCGCAGATCGTTTTCGTAGAGGAGCGATTCGAGCGGAACGCCGTACGTCTTCGCGATCCGCCAGAGGGTCTCGCCCGAGTGGACGTGGTGCATCACGCCCGGGTTGTCCGGCGTCGGGCGGACGATCTTGTGCGCGCAGGCGATGCCCGCGACGGCGAAGATCAGTCCGAGGCCAGTCCGGGCAGGTCCCAACCCTTCAGCTCCTCGACGAGCTCGTGCCGCGTCAGGTCCAGGTGCAGCGGCGTGACCGAGATGCGCCGGTTGTCGAACACCGCGTTGCAGTCGCTTCCCGGCACGTTCTCGTGCGCCTGCTCGTCTCCCCCGATCCAGTAATACGCGCGCCCGCGGGGGTCCAGTTTCTCGACGACGGAGGCGAGGTAGGAGCGCCTGCCGATCTTCGTGATCTCCGCCCCGGCCGGCTCACCGGGCGGGACATTCACGTTCAGGAGCGTACCCGGCGGCAGCCCGTGCTGTCCGATCTGGCGCGCAAGCGCCGCGGCGAAGCGCGCCGCGTGCGCATAGTCGCGCGTACGGATCAGGCTGATGGCGAAGCTCGGCACGCCGCCGACGGCCCCTTCCATCGCGGCGGCCACCGTCCCGGAGTAGTGGACGTCGTTGGCGAGGTTCGGCCCGCGGTTGATGCCGCTCGCGACCGCGTCCGGGCGGCGCCCCCTCAGCACGTGGTTCAGGCCGACGTAGACCGCGTCGGTCGGCGTGCCGTCGACCGCCCAGCGCTCGAT
>JAIVGS010000203.1 GCA_020201435.1 Myxococcales bacterium | reverse complement strand
CTGCTCGGGACCGGCGTGAATCCCGGGTTCGTCATGGATCGGCTGCCGGCGACGATGGGCACGGTCTGCGGCCGGATCGATCGCGTGAAAGTGACGCGGATCGTCGATTCGCGCACCCGCCGCGTGCAGCTGCAGAGGAAGACCGGCGCCGGCATGAACGAAGAGGAGTTCGACCGCGGCGTCGACGAGGGCACGCTCGGCCACGTCGGGCTGATGGAATCGGCGGCGCTGGCGGCGCTCGGCGTGGGGCTCGAGGTCGACGAGGTCGACGAGTCGATCGACCCGGTCGAGGCCGAAGAGGACATGCAGGGCGAGGGTTTCCGCGTGCCGCGGGGCGGCATCGTCGGCATCAAGCAGGTCGCGCGCGCCTTCCATGACGGGAAGGAAGTTGCGAACCTGGATTTGACCATCGCGCTCGGCGCTCTTCAGCCGCGCGACGAGATCGAGCTCGAAGGCGAGCCGGGCATCCGGGTGGTGATCCCGGGCGGCACGCCGGGTGACAAGGCGACGTCCTGGACGGTGGTGCACGCCGCGCCGCTCGTCCACGGCTCGGAGCCGGGATTGATCAGCGTACTGGACCTGCCCGCGGGCAGATAGGGAGCTTCAGCGTGGATCGGACAGCAGCCGGGCGGGAGTCGAAGCCCGCCATCAACGAGGTCGAGAAGGGCGCCATCCGGCGCTTCGCGGAGGCGATCGGGGAGACCAACCCGATCTACTTCGAGGAGACCGCCGCGCGCGCCGCGGGGTACCGAAGTATCGTCGCTCCGCCCACCTTTCCCACCACGCTCCGCGCCGGCAGCGACCTGCGCGAGGGGCTGATGCTCTCGCCCGGAAAGCACCTGCTCCAGGCGGAACAGAACTTCGAGTACGCGCGGCCGATCGTCGCCGGCGACAAGCTCACCGTGCGCAGCAAGGTGGCCGGCATCGAGCAGCGCGCGACGCCTTCCGGCCCGACCGACGTGGTGATCATCGAGGACGAGGGCCGCGACGATTCGGGCGAGCTCGTCTACCGATCGCGCCAGCTCTGGGTGGTGCGGATGGCGCCCAAGCACGCGCAGGGGGAGATCCATGAGTAGCCGCAGCGCAGCCCGAAAGGTCCGGCCGACGCCGAAGGCCGCGCACCACAAGCCGGCCCACAAGGCCGCGCCGAAGAAGGGCAAGAAGCTGGCGAAAGTCACGCGGTTCCCGTCGCACAAGGTGGCCCGCAAGCCGATGCCCGCGCCGAAGAAGCACTCGGCTCCGAAGAAGCACGGACATTCGCGGCCGCCGGAGCCGCAGCACGTCCAGCAGCGGAACCTGCCGCCGCTGACGGCGCCCAAGCAGGTGCAGCAGCCGAAGCAGAGCCTTGCGCGGAGCTTCTACTGGACCGAGCTGCGCGTCGGCGACGACCTGCCTCCTCTGACCAAGCCGGCCATCGACCGCGTGCAGATCGTGCGATACGCGTCTTCGGCGGGCGACTTCAACCGGCTGCATCTCGACGAGCCGTACGCGCACCAGGTCGGGTTCCCCGGGCTGTTCGCGCCGGGCATGCTGCCGATGGCGTTCGTCGGGCAGCTCTTGACCGCGTGGCTGCGGCGCGGGCACGTGCGCAAGCTGTCGGCGCGGTTCATCAAGATCGTCTGGCCGAACGACGAGCTGACCTGCCACGGCCGGATCGCCGAGCTTCGCCGCGAGGGCGGCGCCTGCTACGCCGACGTCGAGCTGTGGGCCGAGAACCAGAAGGGCGAGCTGGTGCTGCGCGGGATCGCCACCTGCGAGCTGTACGAGTCGCCGCAACAGGGCGGCGGCGACGGCGGCGGCCTGCTTTTCGCCCTGCAGAATCCGCCTTCCGCCACGCCTTCGCGCAAGTCTGCTCCTCCGCCGTCGAAGCATCGGCGGCGGTGAGGCGTATTGCGGCTGCCGCAGCCGTCTGGGCCGCGGCGTGCCATCCAGCCAAGGTCGTCGCGCCGGCGCGGGTGCCGGTCGCCGCGATCGCACCCGACGCGGGGCCCGTGGACGACTCGGCCGCGCGCGCGGAAGCGGCGTGGGCACGGCGCGAAACCGATCCCGGAGCCGTCGACCAAGCCATTTTATTGTGGGAAAACGCGGCGTTGCACGGGACGGATCCGTCGGTCCCGCTGCTCGATGCGGCGCGTGCGAGACGAACGAGGATCGCGCGCGCGCAGCGGGCGGTGGATCCCGATGCGCGGGCGATCGGCGAGGACGCGCTCGCGTGCGCGGCCGATGCGCACCGCTCATGGGCGGCGCAATTTCCGGCCGCGGCCGCGCAGCTCGACGGGACCCATTCCGCGGCGGAGGTCTACGCCGCGGTAGGCGCGCCGGCGGCCGAGGCGCTGTACCTCGAGGCCGTGTGCAGCGCGGCCTGGGCGCGGATGCAGGGGTTCACGCCCTTGATCGAGCGCCGCGCCGAGCTGACGGCGGCGCTCGAGCGCGTGATCCAGCTCGCGCCCAGTCTCGACGGGGGAGGGCCGGAGCGCGAGCTCGGGACGCTCCTCGCGGCCTTGCCGGCGTATGCGGGCGGCGACCTCGCCGAGGCCCGCCGGCGCCTCGAATCGGCCGCGCAGCGCGCGCCGCAGGACCCGCGCAATCACCTGGCGGTGGCGAGGACGGTGGCGGTCAAGGCGCAGGACCGGGCGCTGTTCGAAAGGGAGCTCGCTGAAGTGAAGAAGAGTGACGACGCCATGGCCGCCGCGGACGCGGATGCCCTGCTGCAGCGCGAAGACGACCTGTTCGGCCCTCGTGAAAAATGATTTTTTCCGGTAGCCGGTAGCCGGTAGCCGGTAGCCGGTTCAGTCCGGCAGCGGCTCGAAGTGGAACGTCATCGAGAGGCTGATCGAATAGAACTTGAGCCCGCCCTGTCCGGAGATCGGAATCGCGCCGCCCTGGTCGCGGCTGTCGAAGCTGACGAAGTAGCGGATCGGGTCCATCACGTACATCCGCGGCGTGATGCCGAAGCTGACCCACTTCGCGGGGTAGAGCTCGGCGGTGAAGCCGAGCTCGACCGCGGTGCCGTCGAAGCCGCGGCCGGTGTTCTGGATCTTGGTGTTCGTCGTCGGGTCGTGGATGCCGTTGCCGCCGGAGAGCACGTAGTGGAAGCCGGTGATGAACGCGACGTCGAACTGGCGGTTGGGCCGCACCAGGCCCTGCAGCGGGTACCAGCGGGCGGCGACGCCCGCGATCCCCGCGCCGCCGCGGGTGTCGGAGAGGAGGTCGTACGGCCGCAGCGTCAGGCTGCCTTCGAACGCGACGTGGCCGGCGATGTTGTAGCCGAGGTGGAGTCCGAAGATGCCGCCGTCGGGCATCTGCCGATCGACGAGCAGCGAGGTGTTGGCGAGGCCGCTGTTGGGATCCTTGCCCATCCCCTGCTTTTCGAGTCGCGAGCGGAAATCGTCCTTGGCCCAGATGCCGTAGCCGAAATCGAGCGTGATGTAGACACCCTCGCCGGCGTGCGCTGCAGCGGAAAAACAAAGGACGAAGAGCGCCAATCCCCTCATCGAACGCACTGTACAGAAACCACCGATCAAGGCAACCGCGTAGCGCCAAAGCCCGCCTGCGGCGGACAGGCGCTAGTGCAACGCCCGTGCTTCCCTCACCCACGCCTCGGCGAGCTTCTTCTTTCCCGCGCGCGTCACCTGCCCGACGACGTCCGAGTAGAACGCTTCCATCACCGCCGGAGGCGTGCGCGCGGCCTTGTAGCGGGCCAGCGCCTCGTCGAAGACCTTCAGCGCCGCGTCGACGTTGCGGGATTCGAGATAGAGCCCGCCCATCTGCCGGTAGACCTCGGGGAAATCGTCGCGGAGCTGCACGGCGCGCTCGTATGCGGCGGTCGCGGCCTTCGCGTCCTTCCGGCCCTGCGCGAGCCGGCCCTGCTCGAAATAGACCAGCGCGTTGGTCGGCTCGAGCTGCTGCGCCTTGTTCAGCTCGGCCTGCGCGTCCCTCCGCGCCGCGCGCCGGCCGAGGATCTGCGCGAGCGCGAGGTGATACCGCGCCGACCGCGGCAGCCTCGCCGCGTAAGCGCCGAGCAGCTTCTCGGCCGCGGCGCTGTCTCCGGCCGCGACCAGCGCCGATGCGCCGTCGAAGTACGTCGAAGCATCGTACGGGTCGGCGGCGACGGCGGCGTTGAAAGCGGCGGCTGCGTCGGGCTTTTTCGCGGTCACGGCGACGAGAGCGCGGGCGCGCAGCGCCGCGGCCGATCTCGCGTCGGCAAAGAGCGCGGCGCCAGCGTCCTGCGACGCTCCGGCCTCGTCGCCGAAGGCCAGCCGGGCCTCGGCCCGCGCCGCGAGCGCGCGCGACTTGATCGAGGCCGGCTCCTGCTTCGCCAGCACCGCGTCGCAGAGCGATTTCGCGAGCTGCAGATCGCCACCTCCACGGCCTTGCAGCCTCGAGGCGACGAGGGCCCGGGCTTTTCCGATCTGCGCGCGCGAGTGATCGGAGTTTGCCTGCAGCGCTCGATCGAACGCCTGGGCCGCCTCGAGCGCGTTGCCGTCCTCGAGCAGCGCCTGGGCGTAGTCGGCGACGAAGCGCGGCGACCGCCAGTCGGCATCCTGCGCCTTCCGGAAATTCGCCCGCGCCTCGACGAGCTTGCCGGTGGCGCGCTGGGCGTGGCCGAGGGCGTCGATCAGCCGCGGGACCGCGCCGAACTTTTCGAGCAGCGCGAGCAGGTAGGTCTCCGCTTCCGGAGCCTTGCCGGCGCCGATCAACTGCAGCGCGAGCGCCTCGTAACGTTCCGGAAGAAGGACGTCTTTTCCGTCGGCCCGGGCGACTGCCTTCTCGGCCTTCGAGGCTCGATCGGCAAAGCCTTCGCCCGCGAGCATCACCTCCACGTCGGCCCAGGCCGCGACCGCGTACGGGTTCGACGGCTGCAGGTCCAAAGCCTTGCCGAGCGCTGCTTCGGCGGCGAGCCATCCGCGCGTCGTGTCGCGATTCAAGTCCGCGCGCGCGCCACCAGCGCGCCCGCTCCCGATCTTCGGGCCGGCGAGCAGATCGGCGACCTGCGCCTCGACCTTCACTTCAAGCGCGTAGAGCGCGAACAGCCCCGCCGCGGCCAACGCCGCCACGCCGATCTTGAGCCCCGCCGCGCGCAGCTCCGCCCTGCGCGAACGCTCGGCGACCCCGTCGGCGGTCATGGACGCTCCTCCTGGCTGCACGAGCAAAGCGGAGCGTCCTTGCTACCGCGGGGTCTCGCGTCGGGTCAACGGCGTCACTGCGGACGCGTCGCCTCCCACGCACCGGGCAGCTTGTGCAGGACCTTGAAGAAGAAGTCGCCGGTCCAGTAGCCGTCGCGCGCCTCCTTCGGCGGCTGGAAGCAGGCGGCGCCGAGGTCCTTGTCGTAGTCGGCGTTGCCGAGCTGCGCGGCGCAGGTCGCGCCGCCGCCGTCGCAGAGGGACGGGTCGCCGGCCGCACCAGAGACGCTCGCGTGCCCGGTGAAGTCGAGGACGTCGGCGGTGAGCGGCCACGCGGTCGCGAGCAGGTCGGTGACCGTCTTGCCGGCGGCGGTGACGACGCCGTCGCAGATCGATTCGATGGTCCCCGCCGGCACCAGCCCGCCGGTGGCGCTCTCGACGTCCTGGCCGAGGCCGTAGCAGTCGATCAGCGGGCAGTTGCCGGGGCCGGGCGTGCAGTCGGTGATCTCCTCGATGCAGTGGTAGGGCGTGACGAACGAGATCAGCGTGTCGATCAGGACCAGGATCACCTTGCCCATCTTCACGTCGACCTGGCGCTCGTCGACGTTGAGCCGGTAGGGCGCCCCGCCGCCGGTGCCGGTGCCGACGACGCTGGCGGTGAAGGGCTTGACCTGGACGGTGATCGAGGGCAGCGACTGCCCCTTGCACTGTCCGACCTCGCCCGGGTTCTCCGAGTCGGTGGTGGCGAGGTCGATGCGCGCGCAGACGGGCGGCTGGCACGGATCGCCGCCGATGTTTCCGTTGCACAGCGGCAGCCAGTAGAAGACGAGGCTGGTCCAGACCTCGGTGCCTTTGACGTGCGCGAGGTCGCCGGCCGCGATCCGGCTCAGCCGCATCGACCCTTCGCTGCGCAGGTCGGAGAGGACGGTGACGATGTCGTCCGAGATGTGGATGACTTGTTGGAGCCAGTCGGGCAGGTACTGCTGCAGCAGCTTGGAGACGATGGCGTTGATGATCTTGTCGATCCAGGGAATGCCGGTGATGGTCAGCTTGCCGAGCAGCGCCTGGTCGATGAGGCGGATCGCGTAGAAGACGTCCTGCAACACCGTCGGCAGCGCGTCGCGGATGCTGTAGGTGTGCCTCGTCAGCCAGACGCCGGTGACGTCGGGGACGGTGTTGTCGGTGACGCAGGTTCCCTGCCCGCAGGTCGCGCTCGGCTGGCAGTGCGAGCCGGTGGCGCAGGGCGAGGGGCACTCGTTGATGCAGGTCAGCGTCCCCGCGTTGCAGCATTGACCGCTTCCGCAGTTGGGCGCCGCGGGATCGCACTGCCCGCCTCCCAGCGGAGTACACACGCCGTTCTGGCAGACGTAGCCGTTTGGGCAAGGGTCATCGCTACCGTCGTCGCAGCCGCCACCAGTTCCGGCCGGTTGGCAGGTGGGCGGGTCGCCGATGCAGACCTGGCCCGGGCCGCACTGCGAATTGGTCGTGCAGGAGGCGCCGGTGGAGGCCTGCACGGTGACCGTGAAGCTGACGCCGGAGCCGGTGCCGCCGCCTGCCGCGGTGACGAGCCAGGTGTGCGAGGTGTCGCCCTTCGTCAGCAGGAAGACCTGCGCGTCGCCGCCTGCGCTGGTCGTGGAAGCCGCGGTCGCTCCGCCGGCGCTCCAATAGGGTGCGCCCGCCACCGTTGCCGCGTTGGGCGGGAGGGTGAAGGTGATGTTGTCCTTCGCGATCGGCGCGCCGGTGTCGAGGTCGAACTCGTGGACCTTGAGGGCGACGCTGCTGTTGACGCCGATCAGCGTCGCGGCCGCGCTGCCGTCGGGACTGGTCAGGTGCGTGGTCGCCGTGGCGACCACCTGGAGCATCGTCCGGATCGGAATGACGTTGAACTGCACCGCGACCGGGCCGGCGTCGTAGCTCGGAGCGCTGGCGACGACCTTGAAGATCGGCTTCCCCGCGGCGGAGCCGGCGGTGAAGTGGACGGTGGCGATGCCGTTCGCGTCGGTGGTGACGTCCTGCGCGTCGAGCTTGGCGCCCGCTGGGTCGCCATCCTGGAATTCGAAATGAATTCCAGCACTTGGAACTGGACCAACCTGGTCTTGCGAGAGCAACACCTGAAGGATCCGCTTGTCCTGCGGGTGGACGGTGTACAGCGGACCGCCCACCAGCGTGAGGGCGTAGCTGCTGCTGCCGCCGTCGAACCCTTCGTTTGTGTTGTGCTTTCCCCCGCAAGCGGCCAGGGCGACGAGCAGCACTCGCGCGAGGGTCCATCTGATGGTGCGCATGCGGATCCCCCGGCGGGCGAGTCTCGCGCATCCTACAGAAGGCAAGAGGGGGGGCCATCGGTTATCCGGACGACCGGCCTTCGGGCTCTTTCGGGGTCCGCCAGCCGTCTGATACACGTTGGCCATGTCGCTGCGCGGCCAGGCGCTGGCGGAGTTCGACCTTCCCGCCGCGCCCCAGCGGATCGACGAGTTTCCGCCGCCTTGCATCGGGGCCGAGGCTTTCCGCGTGCACGCGCCGGCGGGACGGTTCTTCGTCATTTGCTCGGACGGGGCGCTCGCGGTCGCGTTCGAGGCGACTCTGTTCGATCTTCTCGTCGAAGCGCGGTACCCGGCGCCTCGGCCGCGGCGGGCGCGGGGAGGATCGCTGATCGCCCGGCTGAGCCGGTCGGACGGCGGGGCGGCCGCGGCAGCATGCTATGCGTGGCCGCCGGGAGAAGAGTCGCCGGCGGCGGGCGTCTCGATGCCGCAACTACTTGAAATTGGTCGACTTTTGGGGCGGCTCCACCAGCTGGGCGAAACCCATCCCGCCTCCGTCCCGGAGACGGTCGACGCAGCGGCGCTCGCGGCCGCCTTGCCGGCGGGGCCGGAGCGGGACGCGCTGGCGCCGATTCTGGCGGCGGGCCTGCCGGCGCTGCCGACCGGCGCGGTTCACGGGGGGCTTCGCCCGGAACGGGCGCTGTTCGTGGGCGATCGCTGCAGCGCCGTGCTGCCGTCGGGACTCGCCTGCTCGGCGGAGCTGGTCCTCGACGTGGCGGAGGCGGCGGTCGGATGGATGACGCCGGCGGCGCGGCCGGCCGCGGCGTTGCGGGCGCTCTTGTCCGGTTACCAGTCGCTGCGGCGGTTGGCGCCGGAGGAGAAGGACGCGATGTTCGCGGCCCTGCGGTTCGCGGCGGCGCGCGACGGTGCGCGGAAGATCGCGATGGGCAGGCCGGACGGGCTCGCGGCCCTCCGGATGGTGGAAAGCGTCCGCGAGGCGGACGTGCGGAGTGCCGCCGGCGGATGAGTCAGAGCCGCCCGATCTGGCGCAGAAAAGCGGTCCACAGGGCTGCTTCGCGCCCGGAAAGTTCAGCGCGATCAAGGGCTTTGAAGAGTCGGCGGCGCACGCCGGGCTTGCCGGCGCGGCCGGCCGCTTCGGCGAGCGCGCGGTCGACGGCGGCAGTCGCGCCGGGATCGGCCGCGGCGCGCAGCGATCGCGTCCTCGGCGCGCCAGACGATGCTGCCGCCCGCACTTCGTAGGCGTAGATCGCGACCGCGTGGGCGAGGTTCCAGCTCGGCTGCTCGGGCGCGCTCGGGATCGACGAGAGGAGATCGACGGCGTCCACTTCGTCCGCGGTCAAGCCGCTGCGCTCGTCGCCGAAGACGACCGCGACGTCGCCGCGGGTGCCGATCAGCCGCGCAGCCGCCTCGCGCGGCGTGAGCAGCGGCCGCTCCGGACGCGGACGCGCCGTCGTTCCGACGGACAACGCGCACCCCTCGAGCGCCTCGCGAAGGGTCGGAACGATCCGCGGCTTGTCGAGCAACTCCTCGGCGTGGACCGCGACCCGCCGGGCCGCGGCGAAATCGAGCGTCCTCGGATCGACGATCGCCCACTGCGAAATGCCCGCGCATCGCAGTGCCCGCGCAACCGCCCCCACGTTCTGCGGATTGCGCGGCCGGCAGAGGACGAATCGGACGTTGGGAATCATCGCGCCGGACCGAGCCCGGCGGCGGAGCCGCAAGCCGCGCAAGGAGCGACGACGAAGGCGTGGACGACCACGCGGAGGAGGAGCGACGCTGCCCGGCGCCGCGGATCGGCCGATCCGGCGACGGGAGGCGCCATGATTCCCAACGTTATAGTCCGGAGACGATCTTCCACTGCCCGTCGACCCTGACGAACTTCATCCGCGCGTCGTCGCTCTCGCTCTTCCACGTCTCGCCCGACGGCGTCTTCACCGCGTACCGCAGCACCTGGAAGTAGTCGAGGTGGGCCTCGTCGCCCTTGACCTCGATGTCCTTGACGGTCGCCTCGAGCTTGATGCCGTTCACCTTGCCGAAGTCGGTCTGCAGCTTCTTCTGCAGCGAGCCGTAGTCGGTCGGCGCGAGCGAGTGCGTGGGGTCGCCCGCGTCGTAGTACGTCGGCGCGGCGAGCGCGAAGAGCGCCGACGGATCGCGCGCCTCCAGCGCGTCGCGGTACTTGGCGAAGACGTCCAGCACCGCCCGGTTCTGCGGGCTGTCGGGGATGTTGGTACCCGGGAGCGTGGCGTGGGAGCAGGCGGTCGCAAGCAAAAAAGCGCCGAAAGCGAGGGCGTTCCTCATGGCCGAGGTGGTAAGCGGAAAACGCGTTGTGGTCAACGCGTTGCAAGTGGTACCGAACGGACATGTTCATCGACGTCGGCCCGGACGACCTGATGGAGGGCGAGCTGCGCGGGCTCGAGGTCGGCGAACGGCTGATCCTGCTGACCCGGCTGAACGGTCAAATCGCGGCGATGGACGACTCCTGCAACCACGCGGGTTGCCTGCTCTCGGGCGGCTGGATCCACGAGAAGAAATCGGCGGTCGTCTGTCCGTGTCACGAATACGCCTTCGAGCTCGGGACCGGCCGCAACGTCACGTTCCCGAAACTGTGCGAGGATCAGCGCGCGTTCGAGGTGCGGATCGAGAACGGGCGGGTGATGATCCGCATCGAGGAGCCCTGACATGGCCCACGACGATCCGCACCAGCATCATCATTCGGTGCCGCACGAGCACAAGGCGCGCGCGCCGGCGTACGCCAAGGTCTACGTGATCACCTGCTCCGACTCGCGCACGGCGGCGAGCGACGAGGGCGGCCGGAACATCAAGTCGCGCCTCGCGGACAAAGGGCACGTCGTCGCGGGCTCGGCGATCGTGCCGGACGAGCCGGCGCGGATTGTCGAAGAGCTCGGGCGCGCGAAGACGGCGGGCGCGCAGGTCGCGCTGATCACGGGTGGGACCGGGATCACCTCGCGAGACAGCACGTTCGAGACGGTGTCGGGCCTCATCGCGCGGCCGCTGCCGGGATTCGGCGAGTTATTCCGCATGCTTTCGTTCCAGGAGATCGGAAGCGCGGCGATGCTCTCCCGGGCGATCGCGGGCGTCACCCGCGAGGGTCTGCTCGTCTTCGCCATGCCCGGCAGTCCGGCGGCGGTGAAGCTCGCCTGCGATCGGCTGATCCTCCCCGAGCTCGGACACCTGCTGGAAGAGCTGAACCGGTGACCTGGAAAAGGGCAGAGCTGCTGCGGCCCGCGCTCGACGCGCTGCTCGCGGCGACCGACGCGCCCGAGCGGATGCGCGGCGATCCGGTCGAGCTGCCGCACCGGTACTCGGACCCGGCCGACGTCGAAGTCGCCGCGCTGTTGTCCGCGGCGCTCGCGTACGGGCGGGTCGATCTCTTCAAGCCGAGGCTCACCGCGCTCCTCGACGCGCTCGGCCCTTCGCCGGCGGAGGTCGCGCGGAACTCGACACCCGTGGAGCTGCTGCGCAAGGCGCGGGGATTCGCCTATCGCATGACCGACGCGCGCGACGTCGCGTGCCTGCTCTACGGCGCCGGCGCGATCCTCCGCGAGCATGGCTCGCTCGGCGGCTGTTTCGCGAAGCATTATCGAAAGTTATCGAATCTTCGCGGCGCTCTGGGCGCGTTCGTCGACGATCTCTGCGCGCCCGACTTCACGCCGATCACCGGGAAGCGGGCGCCGACGAGGCGGCTCAAGCATCTGCTGCCGCACCCCGATCGCGGCAGCGCCTGCAAACGCTTGAACCTGTTCTTGCGCTGGATGGTGCGCGGTCCCGACGGGGTCGATTTCGGGCTCTGGCGCGAGATCCCGCGCGCCGAGCTCATCGTTCCGCTCGACACGCACGTGCACCGGATCGGCCGTTTCATCGGCCTCACGCGGCGAAAAGATCTCTCGTGGCGCACCGCCGAGGACGTCACGCGGCGATTGCGGGATCTCGATCCCGCCGATCCGGTCCGCTACGACTTCGCGCTCTCACATCTTGGGATCAGCGGGACCTGCGCGGCGCGAAAGGACGCACGCTGCTGCGCAGGCTGCGCGCTGAAACCGATCTGCAAATACTGGGTCTAATCGACGACGTGGGTCGGCTGGACCTTCTTCTTGTCCTTTCCTTCTTCGAGATTCGGCTCGCGGTCGATGCCGCCCTTTTGCTTCTCGCGATCGCGCGGATCCGGGCGGCCCTCGTCGAGCTCGGCCTGCTGGCCCATCGTGCCGCCCCGGTTCAAGCCTTTGTCCTCGTTGGGCATGGTGTCCTCCGAAGAGAGAAGTGCGCACCGTTTCGAGAGGAGGAAAGACATGACACGCATCGCTGCGCTCGTCGCCCTGCTCGCGCTGCCGGCGCTCGCGCGCTCGGAAGTCCGCAACCAGGGCATGGTGAAGAGTCATCTCTGGACCAGCACCGCCGGCCTGGAAAACGCGCGCACCGCGCTGCGCGCGCTGACCGCCCTGGCCAACGACGCGACCGCCTGGGACGCGACGCATGCGCGCGACCTGCTCCACGAGGCGCAGTCGGGCGTCGATTTCGCCCGCACCCACGAGCGCCACCTGAAGCAGTTCGCGACCCAGGACGCCGCGCAGGACCTCGCCCGGCTGGACTCCGACCTGAACGGCGCCCGCGTGCTGCTCGGCAAGCTGCAGGGGCCGATCGCACGCGGCGTCGGTCCGGACAAGGCCGACACGCGCGCCGACAACACCATGCTCGGCGGCGCCGCTGCCGACCGCGGTCTGCCGCCCGGCAAGGGAGGCGACGTGACGTACGACTCCGGCCGCGGGCAACGCGGCGGCACCCGGGGCGTGCAGCGGCTGCGCGACGACATCAAGGCCGCGTGGGACCGGCTCGACGACGCGCGCAAGGATCTCGACAAGCTCGCCGGCGATTACGACACGACGACGAAACTGCCCGAACCGTAATTGCTAGAGCGGCGGGTTTGGCGTTATTCACCCGTCGTGCCGGGAAAGAGCGCGACGATCCGTCTGCACGTCAACGGCGAGGAGCATACCCTCGCCGTTCCGGTCCAGCGCACGCTCCTCGAGGCGCTGCGCTACGACCTCGGCCTGACCGGATCGAAGCAGGGCTGCGACAAGGGCGACTGCGGCGCCTGCACGGTGCTGGCGGACGGCGAAGCCATCCTCTCCTGCATCACGCTCGCCGCCGATGCGCAGGATCGGAAGATCACCACCATCGAAGGGCTGGCCAGCCCCGCCGGGCTCGATCCGGTCCAGCGCGCGTTCGCCGACTGCGGCGCGCTGCAGTGCGGCTTTTGCCAGCCGGGCATGATGCTGTCGGCGCGCGCACTCTTGAATACCTGCGCGCACCCCTCGCTGGCGCAGATCAAGGACGCGCTGAGCGGCAACCTCTGCCGCTGCACCGGGTACACCAAGATCTACGAAGCGGTGCAGGTCGCGGCCGGAATGCGCGGCCCCGCGTCGCGGCAGCCGGTGGCTTCCGAGCGCGCGCCGGCGAGCGACTCGGTCGCCCACGCGGTCAAGGAGATCGTGCCGTGAGCATCGGCGACCGGTTCCCCAAGGTCGACGGGCCGGCGAAAGCCGATGGCAGCGGCGTCTACGCCGACGACATCTCGTTCCCGCGGATCCTGCACGCGAAGATCCTCCGTTCGCCGCACGCCAACGCGAGGATCCGCAAGATCGACGTGAGCGGGGCTTCGCGATACCCGGGCGTCGTCGCCACGCTGACCGGCGACGAATTGCCGGTCAAATACGGCGTGATCCCCTGGACCCAGGACGAGCAGGCGCTGGCGACCGATCACGTCCGCTTCGTCGGCGACGAGGTCGCCTGCGTCGCGGCGCTCGACGAGCGCACCGCGGAAGAGGCGCTCGCCCTGATCGAGGTCGATTACGAGGTCCTGCCGGCGGTGTTGACGCCGGAAGACGCGCTCGCGCATCCCGAGATCAAGGTCAACGAACGGGCCAAAGTCGGCAACATCACCAAGCACGTCAATCTGCAATTCGGCGACGTCGATGCCGAGGTCGCTCGGGCGACGGCGATCGCAAGCCAGAAATACAGGTACGCCGGCTCGACGCACGTCCCGATCGAGCCGCACTGCGCCGTGGCGCGCGCCGACGCCGACGGCAACCTCACGGTGTGGAGCTCGACGCAGATTCCGCATTACGTGCATCGCGAGCTGTCCCGCGTGCTCGGGCTCTCGGCGTCGAAGATCCGGGTCATCCAGCCGCTGCTCGGCGGCGCGTTCGGAGGAAAGAGCGACCCGTTCGCGCTCGAATTCTGCGTCGCCAAGCTGGCGCTGAAGACCGGCCGGCCGGTGAAGATCCTCTACACCCGCGAGGAAGTCTTCTACGCGCACCGCGGCCGGCATCCGATGAACATGGACCTGACGGTCGCCCTCGATCGCGACGGCCGCATCGCCGCGGTCGACAACAAGATCCTGATCGACGGGGGCGCCTACGCGTCGTTCGGCCTCGTCACCGCGTACTACGCGGGACAGCTGCTGACCGGCCCCTATCGATTTGGAACTTATCGATTCGATAGTTATCGAATGTATACCAACAAGCCGCCCTGCGGACCCAAGCGCGGCCACGGCTCGGTGCAGCCGCGCTTCGCGTTCGAGGTCGCTCTCGACGAGGCCGCGGAGAAGCTGGGGATCGATCCGATCGAGGTGCGGCGCCGCAACTTCATCGGCGAGCAGGTGGAGACGGTCAACGGGCAGAAGATCACCTCGAACGGTTTCCTCAAGTGCCTCGAGCTGGTCGAGCAGGCGTCGGGCTGGAAAGAGCGCCACGGCAAGCTCGGCCCCGGCCGCGGCCTCGGCGTCGCCGGATCGATGTACATCAGCGGCACCGCGTATCCGGTCTACCCGAACGAAATGCCGCAGAGCGGGATCCTGGTGAAGCTCGACCGCTCCGGACGGGTGACGGTCTTTTCCGGCGCGTCCGACATCGGCCAGGGCGTGAACACGCTGCTCTGCCAGATCGCCGCGGAAGAGCTCGGATGTGACCCGCACGAGGTGACGATCGTGGCCGCCGACACCGACCTGACGCCGGTCGATCTCGGCGCCTACTCGAGCCGCGTCACGTTCATGGCCGGGCTGGCGGCGCGCGAGGCTTGTCAAAAACTGGCGGCGAAGCTGCACGCGGCGGGCGGTTCGACGTTCGCCGAAGCGTGCCAGAGAGCGGAAGCCGAGGAAGGCGCGCCGCTCGCCGCGGTCGGAGGATATCGAACGCAAAAGCTCGGCGGCGATTATCGCGGCGGCACGATCGGCGCTTCGCCCGCCTATTCGTTCACCGCCCACGTCGCGGAGGTCTCGGTCGACGAGGAGACCGGCATCTGGAAAGTAGAGAAGATCTGGGCCGCGCACGACTGCGGCAAGGCGCTCAATCCGTCGCTGGTCGAAGGGCAGATCGAAGGCAGCGTCTACATGGGCGCGGCCGAGGCGCAGATGGAGGAGATGGTCTACGACGCGAAGGGCCTGCTCTTCGGGCCCTCGCTGCTCGATTATCGAATCCCGACGTCCGTCGATACTCCCGATCTGGAATCGTACATCGTCGAGAGCGCCGATCCGAACGGTCCGTACGGGGCGAAGGAAGCCGGCGAGGGTCCGCTGCATCCGGCGATCCCGGCGATCGCCAACGCGATCCACGACGCGTGCGGCATCCGTATCCGCGAGCTGCCGTTCTATCCGCAGCGGGTCCTCGCGCTCTTGCGTGAGAAGGCCTCGGGCCTCAGGCGTCAGGCTTCAGGCATATGATGACGCTGCCGCCGGTGGAGGTGCTTCGGCCCTCGAGCGTCGCCGAGGCGGTCGAGGCGCTGCAAAAGCATCCCGGATCGCGGGTGCTCGCCGGCGGCACCGACATCGTTCCCAACTTGAAGTACGGGATGTACGACACGCAGCACCTCGTCGCGTTGCGGGGATTATCGAAAGAGCTCCGATACGTTCGTTTGCAAAACGACCTGCACCTGGGCGCGCTGTGCACGATCGATCAGCTCGCGCATGACGAGACGATCAGGCGCTGCGCGCCCGCGCTTGCCGAAGCGTGCTCCCAGGTCGCGGGGCCGCAGCTTCGCCGGATGGGAACCCTCGGCGGCAACCTCTGCCTCGACACCCGCTGCGTCTACATCAACCAGAGCTACTTCTGGCGCAACGCGCTCGGCTTCTGCCTGAAGAAGGACGGCACTGTGTGTCACGTGGTCGCGGGTGGACAAAGGTGCGTCGCGGCCGCGTCGAACGACACTGCGCCCGTGCTGCTCGCGCTTGGGGCGACGATCAAGATCGTCTCCCCGCGCGGAGAGAGGGAGCTGCCGCTCAGGGACTTCTACCTCGCCGACGGCATTCACAACACGGTGCTGCGGCCCGACGAATTGCTCACCGGGATCCGGCTCCCGAAAGACGCATTCGCAAAACGGCAAGGCTTTGCAAAACTGCGGACCCGCGCCGCGATCGACTTCCCCTCGCTCAACATGGCCGTCGCCCTGGAGATCGAGAAGGGGACGGTGAAATCCGTCTCGCTCGCGGTCGGCGCGCTCGCCGCCCGGCCGGCGCTGATCAAGGGCCTCGACGACCTGAACGGCCAGAAGGCCGATGCCCGCCTCGCCGAGGAGCTGGCCCGCCGCGCGCACAAGCAGTGCAAGCCGCTGACCAACATCGGCGTCGACCCGGACTGGCGCCGCGACGTCCTGCCCGTCCTCGTCCGCCGCATGGTCCTCAGGGCCGCAGCCACAGCCGCAGCAGCGTCGTGAATCCCTTCCAGATCTCGACCTGCGAAATTTTCGAACGGCCGGCGCGCCGGTCGACGAAAGCGATCGGGAACTCGCTCATGCGCCTCGTCGCGCGGCTGACACGGAAGATCGATTCGACCATGTACGAATAGCCGTCGGACCGGATCGACTCGACGTCGAGCAGCGACAACAGCGACCGTCGGAACCCGCGGTACGCGGTCGTCGTCTCGCGCAGCGGAATGCGCAGCAGTCCGCGCGCCAACAGGTTCGCGGTTCGGCTCAGCGCGCGGCGCGCGAGGCCGTAGTTGCAGCTCCCGCCCGGCGCGTAGCGCGACCCGGTGACGAAGTCACTCTGCTCGAGCTCCTCGAGCATCGCCGGCAAGTACCTGGGATGATGAGAGAAATCCGCGTCCATCGTGACCAGCGCGTCGTACCCGCCGGCGATCGCGTGCTGGACCGCGAGACGGTGCGCCGAGCCGAGGCCGCTCTTGCGCGGCCGGTGGATTACAGAAAGTCGCGGATAGCGGTGGACCAGCGCGTCGAGGATCTCGCCGGTCCCGTCAGGCGAGTTGTCGTCGACGACGAGCATGTCGCACGATGGAAGCTCGCGAAAGATGTCCTCGATCAAGGGTGAGATGTTCGCGGCCTCGTCGTAGGTGGCCGTGAACACAAGCACTTTCTCAATCGGCAAGGAATCGCTCCACCAGGCGGGCTTCGTCGGGGCAGTCCGGTCTCCACCCGGTCGCTTCGGTCAAGCGACGGTGCGACCCGGCGATCATCGCCGGCTCGCCGGCCCGGACGCGCGAGGGTTCGACGACGAATCGCGCGTCGACGCCGAGCCGCCGCGCGAGCTCGATCGCCACCCGCGACAACCGCTTCGGCGCGCCGCTGCAGACGTTGAACACGCCGTCCGGCCCGCGCGACAGGGCCGCCACGAACGCCGCGACCAGGTCCTGCACCACCCCGATGTCGCGCGAGATCTCGAGATTTCCCACCGGCACCTCGCGCGTTCCCTGCCGGAGCGTCGTGTACAGATGGGGGACGAAGAAATCCGGCGACTGCGACTTGTGCGTGTGGTTGAAGAGCCGCAAGACCGTCGCGCGCAGGCCGGAATCGCGGATCAGCAGCTCCGCCTGCCACTTGGTGCGCGCGTAGACGTTCTGCGGCTCGACCGGGCTCTCTTCGTCGAGGACGCCGTCGGCGGTCGCGTAGACCTGCGCGCTGGACGGAAAGATCAACCGCGCATCCGGCGCGTGCCGCCGCATCGCCTCGAGCACCAGCGCGGTGCCGGCAAGGTTGACGCGAAACGCCTGCGACGGATCCCGCTCGCAGGTCGGCACGTGGCTGATCGCCGCGAGGTGGACGACTGCCGTCCATGGCCGCGCCCCGAGCGCCTTCTCGAGGGCGGCGAAGTCGAGCAGATCGCCCTCGAACGGCGCCGCGCCGACCGCCGGAAGCAGGCGCGAGCCGACGAACCCCTGCGCCCCGGTGACGAGGACGGCTTTCATCGCGGAAGGTCACCGCACGAGGCGGATCGGCTCCTCTCCGTCCTCCCGCGGCCGCTGCAGCACGGCCGGATCGCGCAGGTACGTGTCGGTCAAGCGCTTGCGCGGCAACAGCCGAAACGGCGCCGTCAGCACCGACGCTCCGTACGCCTCGGCAATGCACGCCGCTTTTTCCAGGGGGCCGAGCTGCGCGAAGGGCTTGAGGAGGACCCCCATCCGCAGCAGCCGCTTCTCCGCGCAGTCGACCGTGAACTTGAGGAAATCCGGTAACTTCGACAACACCGGATGGTCCGGCAGCCGGCTCCGCATGAACGCGCCCAGCCGCCGCACTCCCCAGGTCGAAACCAGCGACAGCCCGAGCAGCCGCCGCCGCAGCGAGGGCCGCTCGCGGACCAGCGCCGCGGTCCGCCGCTCGCCGAAATCGACGTGCCGTTCCTCCTGCTTCACGGCGCGCTGAAGGATCGCGCGGATCTCCTCGTGGTCGATGGTGTCGATGACGCCGTACAATGCCATCAGCACGAATCCCTCGCCGAGCGCCATCTCGAGGCAGACGTGCTCCTCGAAGCTCGCCGGCATCATCCCGGTGGTGAGGAAGCGCACCATCGGGTGCGCCGGCGCCGGGTGCTCGCCCAGCACCTCGAGGATGCGGAGGAAGTTGTCGACGTGCTGGAATTCCTCGACCGCCTGCCGGGAGAAGAACCGCGCCGCCTCGAGATCGGGGGCGTCGTAGAGCCAGCGGCCGCACTGGATCCCGGTGACCTCGCCGTACAGGAACTGGTTCATCATCCAGGCGAGGAGCTTGCGGTCGCTCGCCGGATCGAGCCGCGCGCCGCCGAAGTCGAACGTCATCTCCTCGCGCGTCAAGAGCATGGAGAAAGCGTAGCACGCGTGGAATCTCCCCGCATTCCAGCGTGGTTACAGACTTGCGAACGCGTCAGACACGGGTAGGATCGCGCGAAAGGCATGGACATGCGTCGGCTGGACGAGGAAATCAGGGAAGTGCGGGTCCCTTCGGAGGCGCTCGCTCGCTGGGCGCTCGAGACCCAGGTCGCGGGACAGGAGGCGACCTATGGTGCGCTCGCTTTCCTGATGCACACCGAGCATTCGGCCGCCACGCTGCTTCCGGTGCCCAAGGTGCTGCGGAGCGAGCAGGCGGTCCTCGATCCCGACGGGTTCCTGCGCCAGCCACGCGGCGCGGTCGAGCACTTCCGTCTCCGGACCACGCGCGCGATGGCCTGGATGGACCTCTTCATCTTTTTCCGCGAGCGCTTTGCCGAAGGCGCGCGGCGGCAGCCTCCGGAGTCGCTCTACTCGATGGCGCACCTGTTCGCGCGGCACGAGGACGAGCTCGAGGCGGCGGTCGACCTCATCGTCCGCGAGTGCGTGATGGCGGAGATCGAGGACCTCCTGGGTAAGACACTGACCTACCCGCCGATGCAGGTTCTCCTGCAGCGGCTGCGCGACAACGACCCGCAGCGGTCGGCCGACGCACGCCGCCTCGCCGCGTACGTGCTCGGCGACCTGTCCGGCACGCGGCTCTGGCGGGTTCGGACGCGCCTCGTCACCACCTCGACCCGGGCGGTTCTCGCGGCCAAGCCGCTCCTCGACGAGCTCGAACGGGGTGGTTTCAAGGTCGATCGGACCCGCGCCGCCCGCGGCTTTGCCCGCCGCCTGGAAGAGGCCGTCGCGGAGCTTCCCGGCGCCGCCGCGCTGGAATCGATCCTGCACCAGCTGGCCGGCGCGGAAAGCGCCCCGGCCAAGCCTTCACACCATACTGAAAGCACCTATAACGATTAATGATTTGTCTGGACCGCCGCGTAGACGTGGCCGCTGCGCGGGCCGAACTTGGACATGCTCGCCACGCCCGCCGCCATCAGGCAAAGTAGCCCGGCGACGAGGAGCCAGATGGTCTGGCGGGGTGGCAAGAGCCGCCGCATACCCGGCCATGCTAACTCCGGGTGGGGCTAAAGTCACACCTGCCCCGAAATACCGTGCCGTGGCTGCCGTTAGGCACGCGGCGGAGGTCCGAATTGATCGTGTCCAGCGAAGCCGAAGTCGAACGGCCCCGGCAGCGCGTGCCGCCGGCCGTGGTTGCGCTGTTCGCGCCGGACACCGGCATGGACGTGCAGGCGCGCATCGGGCGGGCCCGGTTCGCGTTCCTGGCGGCGATGGTGTGCGCGCTGCTGGCCGCGTTTGCGCAGGCGTACCGCGTCGACACCCGCACCGCGACGCTGAAGAACCTCGAAAAAGCCGGTCAGCTCGACAACATGAGCGATCGGCAGGTCGAGGACGAGACCACCAAGTCGAACCGCCTTTACGAGGTCGGCCGGGTCGCCCTGGGCGCGGGCGAGGCGCCGGTCTTCCTGGGCCTCGGCTCGCTCGCGGTCCTCGGGCTGGTCTGGTTCACGCGCGGAAAAGTGAAGGGCCGCGCGGTGGTGCCGGTCGCCGCCGCGGTCCTGCTCCCCGGCGCGCTGGCCAACGTGCTCGACGCGATCAGCGCCTGGCAGCACGCGGCGCTCCCGCCCAAGGACGCGATGCTCGCGCCGCGGACCATCAGCGCCATCGCCGCCGTCTTCGGCCACCCGCTGGCGGGGCCATGGCTCAAGGTCGGCAACGTCTTCGACTTCTTTTCGCTCTGGGCCGCGATCCTGATGGGCTACGGCGTCGCCGCCGCGGGCGACGTGCCGGTGCGGCGCGCGCTCTGGACGACGCTCGTCGCCTGGCTCTGCTGGCGGCTGATCACCACCGTTCCTTTCGGAGGGTAGGACGTGCTCGCACTTCTTCTCGCTGCCGCGCTGACGCTCGACGACGCGGTGAAACTCGCCCTCGAGCGCAATCCCGATCTGCAGCGGCAGACGCTGTTGTCGCTCTCGGCCGAGCAGGACAAGGTCCTGGCCCGCTCCGCGATCCTGCCGAGGCTCGACTTCAACGCCAGCCGCGCGCGCACCCGCCAGTACCCGGGCACGGTGTTCTTCCAGAACGTGCCGTTCCCGCAGGGGCTTTCGAGCTACAACACCTACAACGCGGCCATCATCTTCCGGCAGCTCGTGTTCGACGGCGGCAAGTGGTGGAACAACCTCTCCTCCGCCGACACCGCGCTGGAAGCGAGCCGGGCGCAGGTCGACGAGCAGCGGCTGCAGATCGTCTACCTCGTCGAGCAGCGGTTCTACGAGCTGGTGCGGGCGCAGCGGCAGCTCACCGTCCTCGCCGACGCCGCCGCACGCAGCCGCGACCAGGCCGGCTTCACCCAGCGGCTGTTCGAGGGCGGCCGGGCCACCCAGGCCGACGTCTACGCGGCGCGCGCCAACCGCGACAACGACGAGATCGTCCGCCTCGGCCAGGAGCGCAACGTCGAGCTGGCGCGGGCCGATCTCGCGTTGGCGATCGGCATCGATCCCAGCGAGCCGCTGACGGTGCAGGAGCCGCCGCGGCTGATGGACGATCCGGCGCAGCCGCCGCCCGCTCCCGACGCGGTGCAGCGCGCGCTCGCCAGCCGTCCCTCGCTCAAGGCCGCGGCGCTGACGCTGGAGGCGAATCGGAAGGCCGCCTCCGCCGCGCGCGGCGACTACTGGCCGGTGGTCTCGCTGACCGCCGCTTGGCAGCGATCGACGGACCGGATGAGCATCTACACCGATTCGCCGGATCGCAACGCGGCGCTCTCCGGTCAGGTGAACTTGAGCTGGAACGTCTTCGCCGGGCTCTCGACCGACGCCAACGTGCGCAAGGCCGAGATCAACGCGGCGCTGAGCGAGAACGACCTCTTGAACGCGCGGCGCAGCGTCGCTTCCGACGTCGAGAAGGCGGTCGCGCAGCTCTCGACCGCGCGCGCCCAGGCGCGGGTCGCGCAGCAGTCGGAACAGACCGCCAAGGAGGGCCTGCGCCTGGCGCGGACCCGGCAGGAAGTCGGCGTCGGCACGCAGCTCGAGGTGCGCGACGCGGAGCTGAAATTGACGCAGGCGCAGCTTTCGGTCGTCGGATCGCTGGTGGACGGCCGCGAGGCCGAAGCGGCGCTGCGGCGCGCACAGGGTGGGACATGAGCAAAGGGCGAATCATCCTCGCAGTCATCGTCGTCGCGCTGACCGGCTTTGCCACGGTCCAGGGCCTGCGGCCCAAGCCGCCGCCGCCGGTCGAGGTCACGACTTCGGTCGCCAAGAAGGGCACCGTCACCCGGGTGGTGACCGCCGCCGGGCACATGCAGGCCCGGGAGACGGTGAAGGTCTCCTCGAACGTCACCGGCGACCTCCTTTCGCTGAGCGTGAAAGAGGGCGACAAGGTGCGGCGCGGCCAGGTGCTCGGCCAGATCGACAAGCGCCTCGAGGAGAGCCAGGTCGCGCAGTTCCGCGGCACGGTCGCCTCCGCGCGCGCGGCGATCACGCAGATCGAGGCCGCGATCGTCCAGGACAGGCGCGATCTGGAGCGGGTCAAGAAGCTGGTCGACGAGCGGCTCGCCAGCGCGTCCGACCTGGAAAAGGCGCAGACGACCTTGCAGGTCGACCAGGGCCGCCTCGACGCGCAGAGAGAGCTGGTCAAGCAGGGCCAGGGCCAGCTCGAGCAGGCCCTCTACAACCTCTCGCGGGCGACGCTGACCGCGCCGATCGACGGCACCATCCTCGAGCTGCAGCACAAGGTCGGTGAACGGATCCGCGGGTCCGACTTCAGCGAGGACGTGGTGATGCTGATGGGCGGGCTGTCCGACATGGAAGTGAAGGCCGAGGTCGGCGAGCACGAGGTGGTCGGCATCCACGTCGGCGACGAGGCCGCGGTCGACATCGACGCGATTCCGGACAAGCAGTTCCGCGGGCACGTCGTCGCGGTCGGGAAGAACGCGCAGATCAAGAACGCCGGCACCGACGCCGAAGTGACCACGTTCTTCGTCCGCGTCGGCCTCGACACTCCGCCCGACGGCGGCCTGCCGGGCATGTCGTCCGCGGTCTCGATCTCGACCGCGACGCACGACAACGTGATCATGGTTCCCATCCAGGCCGTCACCTCGCGCGAGGCGAAGAAGAAGGAGCAGAAAGCCGCGCCGCGCGAGGGCGTGATGACCGCGACGGCCGCGACCGCGTCGAACGCTCCGTCGGCGCCCGGCATCAGCGATCCGCCGACCAAGGCGTCGACGGGGAAGCCGAAGCCGGTGAAGGTCGTCTTCGTCGTCGACAAGGACGGCGCCGCCCAGATGCGCGAGGTGCACACCGGGATCGCGAGCCGCACCGACGTCGAGATCCTCGACGGCCTGACCGAGGGCGAGACCATCGTCGACGGGCCGTACCGCACGCTCGCCCGCGAGCTGCAGGACGGCCAGAAGGTCAAGCCGGCCAAGCCCGGCGAAAAGGGGAGCGACAAATCGGGCCCTCAGGGCGGCCGTAGTTAATCGACTGGGGACATGTACCTTCGGTACGTGTCCCCACACCGAATCTAGCTACGGCCGGGAGAATGGAATGCCGCTGATCGAGCTGGACCACATCAAGAAGGACTACGACCTCGGGCTCTCGAAAGTGCCCGCGCTGCGCGACGTCCACATCTCGATCGAGCGGGGCGAGTTCGTCGCCATCGTCGGGCAGTCGGGGTCCGGCAAGTCGACGCTGATGAACATCATCGGCTGCCTCGACGTGCCGACCGATGGGCACTACAAGCTCTCCGCCCGGGACGTCAGCTCCTTGAGCGACGACGAGCTGGCCGACGTGCGCAACCTGGAAATCGGCTTTGTTTTCCAGAGTTTCCAGCTTCTGCCGCGGGCGACCGCGCTGGAGAACGTGGAGCTGCCGCTGATCTATCGGGGCGTCTCGAAGTCGGAGCGGCGAGACCGGGCGGTGGAGTCGCTGAAAGTCGTCGGCCTCGAGGACCGGATGAAGCACAAGCCGGCCGAGCTCTCCGGCGGCCAGCGGCAGCGCGTGGCGATCGCCCGCGCTCTGGTCACGCAGCCGTCGCTCCTGCTCGCCGACGAGCCGACCGGAAACCTCGACAGCCGGACCGGCGAGGAGATCGTCGGCCTCTTCCTCGACCTGCACAAGCGCGGCAACACCATCATCCTGGTCACCCACGAGCCGAGGCTCGCCGCCCGCTGCCCGCGCGCGGTGCGCCTGGTCGACGGCGTGGTCGTCGCCGACGGCACCGGCCGCGACGTCGCGCTCGCCAACGCCGAGGCGCTCGGCGCCGAAGCGCTCGCGCTCTTCCAGGCGGCACAGAAGCACGTGCCCGGGGCCCAGCCGTGAAGAAAATCCGCCGCGTTTTCGCTGAGTTGCGCGATGCGATCGTCCAGGCGACGATCTCGCTCGTCTCCCACAAGCTCCGCGCGGCGCTGACCATCGCCGGCATCGCCATCGGGATCATGGCCGTGATCATCATCTTCATGGTCGAGTCCGGGATGTCGGCGTCGTTCGCCCGGCAGCTGAGCACGCTCGGACCGAACACGCTC
>JAIVGS010000111.1 GCA_020201435.1 Myxococcales bacterium | reverse complement strand
GGGCCGTTGCACGAGGGGAATGTGACCGGGGTCCTCCTCGTCGATGAAAACGCAAGCCCGGAACAGCGCGACGGCCTGGAGCAGCTATGGCGAAGCGGCGAGGCAGGTGCTCCGTTCGACATCCTCAACTCGATCACGTCGAACTGGCTCGAGACGATCTACGCACGGTTCGAAGTCGACCTGGCGGGGATCAACACGAAGGCCAAGATCGGCGGGGGCGCGATCTACGAGTTCGCGCAGGCTCGCGTCAAAAACCCCGTCACCGGCGACGAGGAAGAGCTCTACCTCGACAAGCCGACAGGCTTCACGTCGAAGCGAAGCGAGCTGGGCATGAGCACGGTGGCTCGCTTCTCGACCGACGGGCTCGAATTCGATACGAGCGGCAAGTACGCCGAGTACGGCGAGTTCGAGTACGCCGGGCCGTAGGCGGACGATTCGGCATGCAAAGGGGGCGACCCGTTCGGATCGCCCCCTTCGAAACCGACGGACTGCCGGCCGACTAGCCCGTGCGAGTGAGCTTGACGAGCGCTGAGCCCGCGTTGGTCGGGTGCTGCTTGTCCGAGCCGTACTCGATGAGCGCGAACCACGCGTCGTCGACGGCCATGCTCGGCTCGTTCCAGGCCAGGTTGACGTTGAACGGCGTGCCGGCAGGCACGGCCGTGGTCGGCCCCGTCACCGTCAGGTTGTGGTTGTCCGTGCCCGGGACGACGGCAACCGCGAGATCGACGTTGTCGGCGCCCTGGCCGGTCAGCCAGTTCTGAACCATGACCCAGTAGCTCCCGCCGGCCGGGTTCGGGACCGAGCAGGATTCCAGCACTGCGTCGGTGGCGCTGCTGCACACCTCTTCGTCCGAAGAGGGCTTCCCGTCGCCGTTGGCGTCCCTGCCGACGTAGAGGTCGACGTCGGTCGAGGTCGCCGCGGTGATCGCGGCCGCGAGGACCTTCGAGCCGGCAGGCACGTCAACCAGCGTCACGGAGGTGTTGACGCTGTTGTAGGGCAGCAGGGGGGCGGAGTCCTGCGTCATCAGCAGGTGCTCCACCGTGCCCTTGGTCAGCCCCCAGACCCGCGACTGGAAGCTCTTGATCGCCACCTTCGAGGTCAGCGAGACGGTCGCCGAGCCGGACGTCCCGGTCGAGGTCAGATCGATCGAGCCGCCGCGGCCGACGAAGACCTCGACGGGCAGGTGGGCCGCGGGAGCGACGGTGCCCGCGCCGAGGTCGATCTCACCTTCGAGCCACTGCCCGACCGCGAGCTTGGAGACGTCGGCGGAGATCGTGAGCGTCTCGCTCTTGCCGGGCGCAAGCGTGAAGCTCGACGGAGAGACGGTCAGTCCCATCGCCTTCGGCTTGGTCACGGAGACGCGCCAGCTCGCGGTCGTCGCCAGGGAGCTCGTGACCGTCCGCGTCCAGGTGCAGGTCGCTTCGCAGCCCGAGCTGGCGATGCTCGGCTCGTTGAGCGTCGTCGGGTCGCCGCCGGCCGACGGATCGGCGGCGGTGTAGTTCGGCGCCGTCTCGTTCAGCACGAGACCGGCCAGCGCCGCCTTGGTCAGATCGGCGCGGCCGGCGCCCCTGGCAAAGGGGCCGACGAGCTTGCCGTTCTCGGTCAGCGTCGTCTTCGCGGTTGTCATCAGCGCCGACTGGATCTCAGCCGGCGTCCACGTGCTGTGGACGGCGCGGATCAACGCGGCGGCGCCGGTCATGTGCGGCGTCGCCATCGAGGTGCCGCTGAGGATCCCGTACTCGGGGTCGCTGAGCGGATTCGTCGAGTTGACGGCAGCGAGGATGTCGACGCCCGGCGCGGCGATGTCCGGCTTCAGCACGTCCGGCACGGTCTTGTCCGGCCCGCGCGAGCTGAAGGAGGCCATCTGGTCGCCGTTCGAGGGCGAGAGGTCGAGCGACTCGCCCGCAATCGTCCCGATGTGCTCGCCCGTTGCGAGCCACTGCTTCAGCGCGAGACCGTCGCTGTACGTGATCGCCACGCCGGGCAGCGCGTAAGCGTCGCCGATCAGCGAGTTGCCGCTCGCCTGGTCGTTCGCGAGCACGTAGCCGCCCGCGCCGCCGGTCTTGACGTTGTTCGCCTTGGCGACGCGGCCGTAGGTGCCGCGGTCGCAGACCACGATCTCGCCGTGGAAGGTTCCCGGCGGGAACGGGTTGATGACCGAATCACCCGTCGCGGAGATCACGGGGCCGGCGCCGCAGAGTGGGTAGCCGTAGTCGCCGGCGTAGACGATCTTCGCGGGGCCGTATCCCGTGGTGACCCCGGCGCCGCTCATGGCAGCGGGCGGATTCGTCCCCCCGGTCATCCCGGTCAAGGCGTTGACGAACTTGCGGTTGTGCGTCGAGGCGGCCACGGCCGTCACCCAGGGAGCGTTCGCGGGGCTGCCCATCGTGCGCTGCGCCGGACCGGAGTTGCCGGCCGCGACGGACACGAAGACACCCGCGTCCCGCGCGCCGAGGAAGGCCTGTGCGTTCGAGTCCGACCAGGGGTCGTCCGAACCGCCGCCGATCGAGTAGTTGATCACGTCGACGCCGTCCGCAACGGCCTGGTCGATCGCCTGTGTGGTCTCGGCGGAGAGACAGCCGGCCGCGGTGCAAGCTTTGTAGGTGATCAGGTTCGCGTGGGGCGCAACGCCCGAGAGCTTGCGCGTGATGTCAACCGTGGGCGCGTGCATCACTGCAGGATCGATCACGTTGCCGACCGCGGTGCTCGCGGTGTGGCTGCCGTGCTCGTTGTCGTCCTCGGGTGTCGTGCCCGTGAAGTCGTAGACGCCGATCAGCTTGCTGTTGCAGAGCGGCGCCCCCGTGAGCGGATCGCAGACACCGTAGAAGGTGCCGCGGGGATTGCGAACGGTGTAGCCGTCTCCGCCGGTCGCGGCAAACGATGGATGGTCGTGGTTGATGCCCGTGTCGACGTCGCCGACGACGACGCCTTCACCCATCGTGCCGCGAGGACCGCCGGTGGCGCTTCCGTCCCAGATCGAGCCTGCGCCGATCCAGGTCGGTCCGACGTCGGTCTGTAGCTGAAGAGTCTGTTCTTTCTCGACGTTCGTGACGCCCGAGAGGCCCGCAACGGTCGAAGCCTCGGCCTCAGTCAGCACCGCGGCAACGCCGTCGTAGGCGTAGCGGTAGGAGAACGGAACGACGACAGCCCGGCCGAGCGTCTGCGTCAAAGTCGTCTTGAACGCGGCTTGCTTCTGGCTCAGGTAGCTCAGGTAGGCGTTGCTGGCGGCGCTCGCCGGATCGAGCTTGACGGCGCCGAGCGCGGCCGGATTCGTGGGCGCGAGCCCTGGAATGCCGCCGCGGTAGCTCGCGAGCGGCGGCTCGGAGAGCTGGATGATGTAACGGCTCGGCGCGGTGCTCGCGCCTGCCTGGGAACCGACCGCAAGCGGAACGAAAGCGGCCAGCGCCGCGATCAAGGCGGCCAGCCTGCACAGGTATGGCTTCAACGTACCTCCCCCGACAGCGTGGATGGATGAGAAAAGAAAACGAGCGCAGATCGTAGCCCTGATTTTGGCGATTGCAATTTCCCGCCGAAATCTCTTTCGATTGCGCTCGAAACTACTTCTTCCCGCTCCATTTTGAAGCGGTAATTTGACTGACGAATCAGTCAGACAATTTGACTGACCAATCAATCACCGGCCGCCGAAAGGGCTACTCGACGCGACCGAATGCCTTGATCTCCTCCATCTCTTCGGGCGAGAGCTCGCGCGGAACGTCGCCGCGGGCCACCTTCGCGCTCTGAACCTGCTCGCGGATCTCGTCGACGATCTCGGGGTTCGCGAGCGTGCTCACGTCGCCCACATCGGCGAAGTTCGAGATCCCTGCGATCACGCGCCGCATGATCTTCCCGGAGCGTGTCTTCGGCATGTCGGGCACGATCCAGACGTTCTTCGGGCGCGCGATCTTCCCGATGTCCCTCTCGATGATCTGGGAGACCTTCTGCACGATCTCATCGCTCGGCTCGAAGCCTGGCTTCAGCGCGACGTACATCTCCACAACCTTGCCGCGGAGCTCGTCGATCACCGGCACCGCGGCCGTCTCCGCGACCTCCTCGACCTGGATCGCGGCAGACTCGAGCTCTTTCGTCCCGAGCCGGTGCCCCGCGACGTTGATCACGTCGTCGATCCGGCCGAGGATCCGGTAGTAGCCGTCGGCCGCCTGCACGGCACCGTCACCGCACAGCCATGGCCAGTCGTGCCAGTCCTGGCTCTGCTTGTCCCGGCAGTACTTCGCGAAGTACGTCGCGACGTAACGGTCATCATCCCCCCAGATCGTCTGCATGAGACCAGGCCAGGGGTTGCGGACGCAGATGTTTCCCGCCTTGCCGGAGCCCTTCTGGACCTCCTCCCCGTTCTCGTCGTAAATCACCAGGTTGATCCCGAGCACGCCGGGCCCGCAACTCCCCGGCTTCATCTTCTCCAGGGCCGGCAGCGTGGAGCCCAGAAAGCCACCGGTTTCCGTCAACCACCAGGTGTCGGTGATCGCGGCCTCCTCTTTGCCGACAGTGTGGTAGTACCAGCGCCAGACGTCGGGCTCGATCGGCTCGCCGACGGTCGTCATGGTCTTGAAGTGGTAGTCGTATTTGGCCGGCTCGTCAGGCCCCACCTTGCGCAGCATCCGGATCGTGGTCGGCGCGGTATGGAAGATGTTGACGCCGAGCTTCTCGGCGATTCGCCACGGCCTTCCGGGGTCCGGGTACGTCGGCACACCCTCGTACATGACACTGGTCGTCCCCAGCGCCAGGGGGCCGTAGACGATGTACGAGTGGCCGGTGATCCAGCCGATGTCCGCGAAGCACCAGTAAGTGTCGTCGGGGTGGATGTCCTGGTAGTACTTCGAAGTCCCGGCGACGTACGAGAGATAACCGCCGGTCGAGTGCTCGGCGCCCTTCGGCTGGCCGGTGGTGCCGCTCGAGTACATGAGGAACAGCGGCGCCTCCGCGGGCATCGATTCCGGCTCCACCTGCTGCCCGCGATAGTCCTCGAGCAGCTCGTCGACGAAGAAGTCGCGCCCGTCGACCATCGGGCTCTCCGAGTGATACTCGCCCGGCTGGCGCCGCCACACCAGCACCTTCTCGATCTCGACGCCCTGGTTGCTGGCGACCTCGAGCGCCTCGTCGGCCTTCAGCTTGTGGTCGAGCAGCTGGCCGTCGCGGTAGTAGGCGTCCATGGTCACCAGGATCTTGCTCTGCGAATCGACGATTCGGTTGCCGCAGGCAGCCCCGCTGAACCCGCCGAACACCTGCGAGTGGATCACGCCCATGCGGGCGCACGCGAGCATCGAGACCGGTAGCTCGGGGACCATCGGCATGTGGAAGGTGACCCGGTCGCCTGTCTGGGCCCCCGCGAAGTCCCTCAGCAGCGCGGCGAACTCGTTGATCCGCCGGTGGAGCTCCTCGTAGGTGATCTCCTTCGTCTCCTGGTCTTCGAGCTCGGGCACCCAGATGAACGCGTTCTTGTTGCCGCGAGCCTCGAGGTGTCGATCGACGCAATTGACGCAGGCGTTGAGACGTCCGCCGATCCACCACTTCCAAAACGGCGGATTGCTCGTGTCGAGGATCGTGTCCCACTTGCGGTCCCACGTCAGGAGCTCCGCGTACTCCGTGAAGCAGTCCGGAAAGTGCTCTTCCGAGAACCGCTCCCGGATCGCCGGGTCGTTCGCGTTCGCCTGGTCGATCAGCTTTGGAGGCGGCTCGTAGTAGTCCTCCTCCCGCCAATGCACAGCGATCTGCGACTCGGAGACCTCGGTCTCTCCTACAGCTCCCATTGCTCGACCTCCTGTTGGAGACAACGCCAGAGACCCCTTGCCGGGGACCTCCCGCCTTCGTGAGGTGTGGGGGGCGCGAACCGGCTCCTGCGTTCGCGCCCCTCGATTTTGCCGAGCCCCTCGAGCAGGATCATCTCGATCGAGTGAGCTCTGTTCGCCATCTACGCCCCTGTCTGGCGCGGCATCGGCGAGCCAAGGCGGGAGAAGAGCGGCAAGCGATCCCATAGTGGCGGACCAACGGGGACAATCCGGCGCGGAGACATCCCGTTGGCGACTCCCGCGGCCGACGCGTACCACGCCAGGGCCGCCGTGACGATGCCGGCCCAGCCGCCGGCGTGCGTGATCCAGGGGCTACCGCCGTGGGCCTCGCGGAAGAAGCCGATCGCGAGCAGGATCTCCGTGATTTCCAGCGCCACGAAGACGGCGAGAACGGCGACGCTTACGCGCAGGCTCCAGAGCATCATGTAGAAGTTGAAGATCGCGAAGGCGAGCAGGTACCAAGCGAGCGCGTTCGCCAAACCCGCACCGCCTAGCGCCGGCGAGGCTCCTATTTTCGTCGTCTCGGCGAGCACGACGAAGATCCCGAGCGAGAGCCAGAATCCACCGTAGGTCGAAAACGCCGTCGCGCCGAAGACGTTGCGGTTCCGGTACTCCCACATCCCGGCGAGCAGCTGAGCAAGCCCGCCGTAGAACAGCGCCGGCCCGACCCAGATGATGTCGGGGATGAACGTCGCGTTGTGTCCGCTCAGCAGAAACGTGGTCAGCGCGAAGCCGGCAAGTCCAAGCGGCGCCGGATCGGCCGGCATCCACCAACTCTCGGTCGTCGCCGGAGCGACACCGCGGCCTTCGTGAACAGCCATGCGAGCCTCCCTTCCCTGCCCCGTCCTCGCGGCCCTGGGGCCGGCGAGAACGCGGCGGATTGCCCGTTACGCGGGGACTTTATCGCACTCCGTTAAAAGTCTGCTCAGGGATCGAGGTCGTAGGGATAGTCCGTGAGCAGCTCCCCGCCGTCCTTCGTCACGAGCACGAGATCCTCGAGCCGGCAGCCCCCGAAGCCGTTCCGGTAGAGACCGGGCTCGAGGGTGATCACGTCTCCCTCCACGAGCTCGCCCGGGTAGCGGCTGAGCCACGGTTGCTCGTGGACCTCGAGGCCGACCCCGTGTCCGAGGCCGTGGAAGAACCCGTTCTCGAGCACCTCCCCATCCGCCTTGTGCAGCCCGGTCGGATGACCTGCCTCGTGAAAGAGCTCGCTGACCAGGACGTAGAGCTCACGACCGGCAATGCCCGGCTTGACCGCCGCCAGCGCCTGTTGGAGAGCCTCGTAAACGAGCTTGTGATACCCGGCTAGCTCCTCCGGAGCCTCGCCGATCACGAAGGTCCTGGTCATGTCCGCGTAGCAGGACGAGTCACGATCGCGAGGCCAGAGATCGAGCACGATCGGCTCGTTGGCCTTGATCTCGCCAAACCCCATCTCGTGGCCGATCGCCGTCTGGGCACCGTGCGAGACGATGAATTCCTCGGACAGCAGGCTGCGGTCGGTGAAGGCCTGCTGGATCGCCAGCCTGACCCGCTCGGAGGTGAGCGGCTCTCCCTCGACGACGAGTGAGCCGTCCTGCTCCTCGGCGCGGCGGAACAACTCCCGAGCCGCATCCATGCCGGCCTCGGCGCCGCGCTGGGCGCGCCTGATCCCCTCCAGCTCGGCCTCGGACTTCGCCCGGCGTCGCTGCACGAAGGTCTCGCGGTCCGGCGTCAACTCGATCCCGGCGTCACGCAACCGGTCGGCCAGCGCGACGGGAAACGTCGGCGGCACGACCGCATTCGTGACGCCGAGCTCCTTGACGGCACGGACACAGGTGCCGAGCCCCACTTCCTCCATCGGGATTCCCTGCTTGACCAGGTCGTCCCAGCCGAACTCCTCGACCGCGTGCGGCGTGATTCCGTTGTGTCCCTGGACGCGCTCGACCTCGAACGGCGTGATCACGACATGACGCTCGCCGTTTCGCTCGAGATAGAGGAACGCGTCGGGCACCGGAACCGGCACCTCGTGGCGCATCTCGGGAGAGCGCAGCGTGTCGGCCCAGATC
>JAIVGS010000291.1 GCA_020201435.1 Myxococcales bacterium | reverse complement strand
CGTCTCCAGCGACTGCCCGCTCGCGGGCCTGCAACTGCGTCAGAAGACCGGCCGCAACTGCTACCACCCGGTCCGGATCCTGAATGCCGCCTATCAAGGAGAACAGCTGCCGTGAATCCTTTGAGCACAAACGATCTCTGGCCGCTCCCGGTCTACGAAGGAGTGCGCGAGCAGTTCCGCCGGGAAGTGATCGAGGCCAAGAAGGACCGCCGCGTCCAGGTCGGGCCGGCGATGAGCTTCGTCTTCGAGAATCGGCTGACGGTGAAGTTCCAGGTGCAGGAGATCCTGCGCATCGAGCGCATCCAGGATCCCGCGCAGGTCGCCGAGGAGGTCGAGGGTTTCAACACCATGCTGCCGGGCGAGGGCGAGCTGTCGGCGACGTTGATGATCGAGCTGCAGGGGACCGACCCGGAAGTGAAGGCTGCGCTGGCGCGCTTGTACGGCCTGCGCGATCACGTCTGGCTCGAGACTGCCGGAAAGCGAATCCAGGGGTTCGTCGAGCCGGGACGCGAAGAGCCGGGCCGCGTGTCGGCGGTGCAGTACGTGCGGTTCAAGGTCCCCGACCCGCAGGCGCTCGTGAAAGGGCCGGCAGCGATCGTCATCGATCACCCGGCTTACTCGTTCCGCACCGAGCTCACCGAGCCGGTCCGCCGGTCGCTCGCGCAGGATCTCGGATGAAGCGCTCCGCAGACTTCGCCGCGTTCTGCCGCGAGCACGGCCTTTCGGTGACCGATCAGCGGCTCGCGATCTTCGAGGCGCTCGCGTCGTCGCGCGAGCATCCGAGCGCGGAGCAGATCCATCGTGCCGTGCGCAGGCGGATGCCGTCGCTTTCGCTCGCGACCGTTTACAAGAACCTGGAAAGCCTGAAAAAGATCGGCGCCATCGCCGACGTGAACCCGCTGCACGAGGAGGCGCGCTACGAAGCGGCGCTCCCCGGCACCGGCGCCGGCAAGCCGCACCATCACCTGGTCTGCGTCTCGTGCAAGAAAGTGCGCGATCTCTTCGATGGCGATCTCGACGGCCTGCGCGTCCGCGATACGCAGGGCTTCGACGTGCGCGCAGTGCGGGTGCAGGCGGAAGGGCTCTGCCCCGACTGCCAGCGCCGTCAATAGCGACCGGGCAGGCGGGCGCCCGCTATCACTTTCCCGGTGCGCGAGGTGGCGTTGGCTGGCAAGATCGGCGGCTCCTCATGGAACCAGCCGTGATCGATCGACCCTTGGAGCTGCAACTCGGCGTTTACGGATTTCGGTATGCCGATCTTCACGACGCAGCGCGGCTCGCGGATCTGACGCGCGCGTTCGAGGATTTTCTTCGCGCTGCCGACGGCGCGTTGTTCGCGCGGTACGAGGCGCACAAGGCGACGCCGTCGCGCGGTCCGGCGGAGAGCGAGCTGCTGATCGAGCTCGGCGCGCACCTCTCGCGGTTCGTCGGGAAATTGTTCGGCGTCGAGCGCGAGCTCGCGCGGTTGCGCGAGTCGGCGGGGCGCGATGGACCGATCTTCCGCGTCAAGCGCGACTTCGTGCAGCGGCGTGTCTTCAAGAAAGGCGCGAAGGACCGTCCGCACGCCAACGATTTCGCCGCGCTCGACGCTCGGGTGCGGCCGCTCCTCGACGCGGCGGCGCGCCGCGATCCGCGCGCGTCGCTCGCGCGCGACGATCGCGAGCTGCTGGTCGCGACGGTGATCGACACGCTGCTCGACGCCGAGAAAGCCGTCTCGGCTTCGCGTGAAGCGTTTGCCTGGGACGACCTGCGCGGCGCCCTCGAGCGCGGCCTCGCCGATGCGGGAATGGCTTCTGCCGCGTTCACACCGCAGTCGCTGTTGGAGCTCTTCGACAAATGGCTCTACGCGCTCTCGCTGCAGCCGCAGGCGCCGCACTGGATGCTTTTGAAGCTGCCGCACGCGCTCGACTTCCAGCAGCTGGTGCCGCTCAAGCGGCCCTTCTCGGAGCGGCCCGAGGTCCTTTCCGGCGACGAGCAGCACCAGCGCCGCCGTGACGGCTTCAAGCTCACCGACCCGCGGATGAGCCCGCGCGAAGTGCGCAGCGAGATCGACTACTGCATCTACTGCCACGAGCGCGAGAAGGACTCCTGCTCGCGCGGTTTTATCGAAAAGGACTCCACGCATCATCGAAGGAACGCGCTGGGAATTCCGCTCACCGGCTGCCCCCTGGAAGAGCGCATCTCCGAGATGCACACCGCTGCGCGCGAGGGCGATTTCCTCTCCGCGCTGGCGCTGGTCTGCATCGACAACCCGATGGCGCCGGGCACGGGACACCGGATCTGCAACGACTGCATGAAGGCGTGCATCTATCAGAAGCAGGATCCGGTGAACATTCCGCAGATCGAGACGCGCGTCCTCGACGACGTGCTGCGAATCCGCTGGGGATTCGAGATCTGGAGCCTGCTCACGCGCTGGAACCCGCTGCGCTTTTCACGGCAGCACCCGCGGCCGTACAGCGGCGTGAACGTGCTGGTCGTCGGCATGGGGCCTGCCGGGTACACGCTCGCGCATCATCTGTTGAACGAGGGATTCGGCGTGGTCGCGATCGACGGCCTCAAGATCGAGCAGATCCCGGTGCGCTCGCCCGTCGAGAAGTACGACGAGGCGTTCGGGCAGCCCCTCGACGAGCGCGTGCTGTCGGGGTTCGGCGGCGTCTCCGAGTACGGGATCACCGTGCGCTGGGACAAGTCGTTCCTCGACGTGCTGCACCTGAACCTTGCGCGGCGCCCGTACTTCAAGCTCTACGGCGGGACCCGATTCGGCGGGACGATCACGCTGGACGACGCCTTCGATCGCTACCGCTTTCATCACGTTGCGCTCGCCGCCGGCGCGGGCAAGCCGACGGTGATCGGCATGCGCAACAACCTGATCCGCGGCGTGCGCAAGGCGAGCGATTTTCTCATGGCGTTGCAGCTCACCGGCGCGTTCAAGAAGGGATCGCTGGCGAATCTTCAAGTCAGGCTGCCCGCGGTCGTGATCGGCGGCGGACTGACCGCGATCGACACCGCGACCGAGCTGATGGCGTACTACCCGGCGCAGGTCGAGAAGCTGCTCGAGCGCCACGAGACGCTGTGCGAGTCGTCGGGCGAGGAGATGGTCTTCTCGGTGCTCGATGCCGAGGAACGGCACGTCTACGCGGAGATGCTCGAGCACGGCCGCGCGGTCAGGGCCGAGCGCGAGAGCTCTTCAGGCGATCCTGATTTTGCAAAACTCGTCAAATCGTGGGGCGGCGTCACGATCGCTTATCGAAAGGGTTTGAACGATTCGCCCGCGTATCGGCTCAACCACGAGGAAGTGATCAAGGCGCTCGAAGAGGGCATCTACTTCGCCGAAGGACTCTCTCCGGTCGAGGCGGTGCCGGATCAGTACGGCGCGGTCCAGGCGGTGAAGTTCAGCAAGCGCGACGGATCGTTTGTCGAAATGCCGGCTCGAACGGTCTGCGTGGCCGCCGGCACCAGCCCGAACATCACCGTCGAGAAGGAGGCGCCGGGGCGCTTCGAGGTCGACCCCGCGCACGCGTCGTTCCGCTGCCATCGATTGCAGGACGGCAAGCTGGTCGCGGCCGACGTGAACGACGATCTCACCGGCGACGTCGGCTTCTTCACCAGCGACGGGAAGGTCAGCTTCTTCGGCGACAACCATCCCGTCTACGCGGGCAGCGTCGTGAAGGCGATGGCTTCGGCGAAGGACGGCTTCCCGCACATCGCCGCGCTCTTTACCGAAGAATTATCGAAAGCCGACGGCAGCGCGCAGCCGCAGTGGAACGCCCTTTTGCAACGGCTCGATGACGAGCTCCTCGCCCTCGTGCACGAGGTCAAACGGCTGACGCCGACGATCGTGGAAGTGGTCGTGCGCGCTCCGGCGGCAGCGCGCGGTTTCCACCCCGGCCAGTTCTATCGACTCCAGAATTTCGAAAGCCTGGCTTCGGAGGTCGACGGCACGCGCCTGCAGATGGAGGGCCTCGCGCTCACCGGCGCGTGGGTCGACAGGAACGCCGGACTGCTCTCGCTGATCGTCCTCGAGATGGGCTCCTCGTCGCGACTCGTCGCCGCCTTGAAGCCGGGCGAGCCGGTGATCGTGATGGGCCCGACCGGCGCGCCGTCGACGATTCCGCGGGGTGAAGACGTGGTCTTGTGCGGCGGCGGCCTCGGCAACGCCGTCCTCTTCAGCATTTCGAAAGCGCTGCGCGACAACGGCTGCCGCGTCGTCTACTTCGCCGGCTATCGGCACGCGCAGGACATCTTCAAGCGCGACGAGATCGAGGCCGCGACCGACGTGGTGGTCTGGTCGGTCGACAAGGGCAGCAAACCCCCGCAGCCGCGCCGCGCGCAGGACCGGGCGTTCTCGGGCAACATGGTCGAGGCGATGATCGCGTACGCGACCGGCGCGCTCGGCGACCCTCCAGTCCCGTTCACGAACGTGCGCCGGATCATCGCGATCGGGTCCGACCGGATGATGGCCGCCGTGGCGCGCGCGCGTCACGGCGAGCTGCGGACGTTGTTGCCGCCCGATCACGTCGGCATCGCGTCGATCAACTCGCCGATGCAATGCATGATGAAAGAGATCTGCGCGCAATGCTTGTGCAAGCACCGCGATCCCGTCACTGGCAAGGAGAGCTTCGTCTTCTCCTGCTTCGACCAGGACCAGCCGATGGACGTGATGGACTGGGAACACCTGCGGGCGCGGCTGCGCGGAAATTCGCTGCAGGAAAAGCTCTCCGCGCTGTGGTTGGAACACTGCCTGTCGCGCGCCGACGTGCCGCGTATCTGAAATTACCGGCGGCGCTCTCTAGGCCATCGCGACTTGCTGGCCCTGCCGCTTCGCCTTCACGTCGACGCCATGGCCGTCGCTGAAGACGACGATCGCGCGCGTCCAGGGACCCGCTGAGCGAGTCGTCGGATGCGCCTCGACGGCGCGGTTCACCAGCGTGAAGATCGCGTCGCACGCGCCGCAGACGCGATAGTCCTCCGCGGGAATCAGCGGATACGGCTTCGCCATGCCGGGGGCGAACACGAGGATGACGGAAACCGGCGCCGTGAAGCTGCCCGTCTTCCGGCAAACACCGCAGGTCAGCGTTTCCGTGTTCTCCACATCCGACATTATCTCACCCAATCCCCTGCGCCCGTCACTGGCGCTCTGCAAAGACCATAACAACTGCCCGTCTCTAGTGCCGGATCCTACGCCGCAAAAAGCATGCCCGCCAGTCGTGCGCCCGCCTGCAAGGCTGCGCGCGGGCTTGTCATCTCGTCAGGCGCGGCGTTAAAAGCCCTACCTCCTTTCGATGGCGAAAATTCTCGAAAAACCCGAATTGCTCGCGCCCGCGGGCGATGAGGGCAGCCTCCGGGCGGCCGTCGCCGCGGGCGCGGATGCAGTCTATTTCGGGCTGCGTGGCGGGTTCAATGCGCGGGCCCGCGCGGACAACTTCGCAGCGGCTGACCTCCCGAAATTGTTCGATTTTCTTCACTCGAAAGGGGTGCAGGGATTCGTCACCTTCAACACCCTGGTCTTCGATCGCGAGCTCGGCGTGGCGGAAGAGGCGTTGGCCGACATCGCGCGAGCAGGGGCGGACGCGATCATCGTGCAGGACCTCGGGGCGGCGCGGCTGGCGCGCGCGGTATGTCCGGAGCTGCCGCTGCATGCGTCGACGCAGATGACGATCTCGTCGCCGGAGGCGGCTTCGGTGGCAGCCTCGCTCGGCGTGACGCGGGTGGTGCTGCCGCGCGAGCTGTCGATTACCGAAATTACCGAATTTGCCGGCAAGACCGATTTGGAGCTGGAGTGCTTCGTCCACGGAGCGTTGTGCGTGAGCTGGAGCGGGCAGTGCCTGACGAGCGAGGCGCTGCAGCATCGCAGCGCCAACCGAGGGCAGTGCGCGCAGAGCTGCCGGCTGCCGTACGACCTCGTCGTCGACGGGCGGCGGCGCGAGACCGACGAGGTGAAATATCTTTTGAGCCCGAAAGATCTCGCCGCGTACGATCTGTTGCCGGAATTGATCGCCGCCGGCGTCAGCTGCTTCAAGATCGAAGGGCGGATGAAGGGGCCGGAGTACGTCGCGAACGTCGTCGACAAGTACCGTCGCGCGCTCGACGGGGCGCATCTGTCGAGGCGCGACGAGGAGGAGCTGCGCTACAGCTTCTCGCGCAGCTTCTCGCACGGGTTCCTGAAGGGGTCGGACCACCAGGAACTGGTGCACGGGCTTTATCCGGGGCATCGCGGCGTGCTGGTCGGGCGCGTCGAGGAAATCCATGCGCGGGCGCGGAACGTGATCGTCAGGGCTGAACGAGAGGCGCCGGAGTTGAAGGCGGGAGACCGGATCCTCTTCGACCAGGGAAAACCCGAGGACGACGAGCCGCGCGGCGGCCTGCACGCATGCGACGTGCTCGGCGGCGGATTGCTCAAGCTCGTCTTCGGGGGGCCCGATCAGAGCACGCTCGATCTGCGGCTGGTACGGGCCGGCGACGTGGTGTGGAAAGCGAAGGACGCGGAAGTCACGCGGAAGATGAAGCGGATCGCGGCGCAGGAGCGGAAGGTCGGCGTTTCGCTCAGGGTGCGCGGCGCGGCAGGCGCGCCGTTGACGGTCGAGGCGCGCGACGACCTCGGCCGCACCGCGCGCGTCGAAAGCCGGATGCCGCTGCAGACGGCGTCCGGGAGCCCGCTGCACGAGGGCGTGTTGCGCGAGAAGCTGTGCGCGTTCGGCGAGACCGACTTCACGCTGCGCAAGCTGACGCTCGAACTCGAGGGGACGGTCGCGCTGCCGCCGTCGGAATTGAAAAGACTGCGTCGCGCGATTACCGAAAGTTTGACCTCGAACAAACCGGTGCAGCCCGGGCGACACGTCACGATCGGACATGCGCCCGACACGGTCATGCCGCCGCTCGCACCCGCGGGCCGGTCGGCGTCGCCTCGCTTGATTCCTCTGCTGCGCACGCTGGAGCAGGTCGAGGTCGCGCTCGAGCTCGGCTTCGACGAGCTGCAGCTCGACTTCATGGAGCTGGTCGGCCTCGGCATCGCGGTCGAGAAAGTACGGGCGCACCGCGCGCGCGTGATCGTCGCGACGCCACGGGTGCAGAAGCCGGGCGAGGAAGGCTACGACAAGCGCTTCGAACGGCTGCGGCCGGATGGAATCCTGGCGCGCCATCTCGGCGCCGTCGAGCACTTCCGGAAGAACGCGCAAACCGAGACGGTGCACGGCGATTTCTCGCTGAACGCGACCAACGCGCTGACCGCGCGGACGCTGCTCGGCCTCGGGCTGTCGACGCTGACGCCGGCGTACGACCTCGACCTCGCGCAGCTGCTCGACCTCTGCGCGGGGGTGCCCACGGACCGACTCGAAATCACCATCCACCAGCACCTGCCGCTCTTTCACAACGAGCACTGCGTGTATTCGCATCTGCTCTCGAACGGCCACGATTTTCACGACTGCGGGCGGCCGTGCGAGAAGCACCTGATCCAGCTGCGCGACGCGCTCGGGATGGAGCATCCGGTCATCGTCGACGTCGGCTGCCGCAACACCGTGTTCAACGCGAAAGCCCAAAGCGCCGCCGGTTGCCTGCCGCAGCTGCTCGCGGCGGGTGTCCGCCGTTTCCGCGTCGAGCTCGTGCGCGAGTCGGTGTCGGAAACACGAAAGATTTTAAGCGCTTACCGTGATTTGCTGAAGGGCATCAAGACCGGCAAGCAGGTGATCGCCGAAGTCGGCGCGCTCGAGAAGTACGGCGTGTCGGCGGGGACGCTCGTGGTCGTAACGCAGCCGCATCTCTGAGTTCGCGGCGCAAGGGCGAGCCCCCTTCAGGGGGCTTGTTTTTTGCTAGACCCGGCCTTCAGGCCGGGTCCTTCGTGGGATGCGATAGGCGGCGCGCCGCTCGGGAGACGACGGGCGGGGGGGTGGTACGGGGG
>JAIVGS010000002.1 GCA_020201435.1 Myxococcales bacterium | reverse complement strand
GACCTGGATGACTCGTCGCAGCGTTCGTGGCTGGGCGCGGCCGGCTCGTTCGTCCTCTGTTTCTGCTTCGGACTGCGGGGCATGAGTGTCCCCAACGAGTGTCCCCAACGAGTGTCCCCAACGAGTGTCCCCAACGAGTGTCCCCGTGTAGGTAAACGTAGGGGCCGGAAGGCTGGCTGAGACGGCCAGCCGCTTGGCTCCTTCTGTAATTTTTCTCGACCGAAAAGTTGCCTTTACCGCACCCGGCAAAGGATGCTCCGCGGCATGCTGGACGAAGGACTGCGTTCGCTCATCGCTCTGCACGGCGTCGGTGAGACTCGAAGCCGTGGGATCCTGATCGTCGACGACGAGCGCGCCAACCTCACGGTTCTCCGGAGCTTCCTCGAGGCCGGCTACACCGTGCACGAGGCGCAGTCGGGTCCCGAGGCGCTCAAGATCGCCAAGGAGGCGGACCTCGACGTGGTCATCACCGACCAGCGCATGCCGGAGATGACGGGCGTGGAGCTGCTCGAGAACCTCCGTGAATTCAAGCCTGACGTCGCGGGCATCGTGCTCACCGGGTTCACCGATCCGCCCGCCCTGATCTCGGCGATCAACCGCGCGCGGGTCTTCCGCTTCCTCAAGAAGCCGTGGCAGCCCGACGACATCCTCGAGGCCGTCCGCCAGGCCTCGGAGCACGTCTACCAGGCGCGCGCGATCCAGAAGCTCGTCACGCTCCTCGCCAGGAGAACCAAGGAGCTCGATGCTTCACTCCAGGAGATCCGCAGCACGCAGCGGCAGCTCCTGCACATGGAGCGGCTCGGCACGATGGGCCGGCTGGCGACCGGAGTCATCCACGACCTGCGCAACCTCATGGTCAGCCTCGGCTACATCGAGGGGGTGCTGCAGCAGAAACAGGTCGCGACCGACGTGATGGAGTCGGTGCAGGTCGGCATGCAGGGCGTCGACAACCTGATCAAGACCCTGGAAGCGCTGCATCAATTCGCCAAGGGCGGGCGGCTGCATCTCGAGAAGGCGAAGATCGAGGCCTCGCAGGTCGTGCAGGACGCGATCGCGATCTCGCGCATGGACCTGAACTTCCGCATGCACAAGGTCGAGGTGAACGTCGAGGAGGGCCTGCCCAAGGTCCTCGGCGATCGGCAGAAGCTCACGCAAGTACTGGTGAATCTGGTTCGCAACGCGCTGCAGGCGACGGCCCAGTGGCGGTCGATCAGCATCGAGGCGTCGGCGCAGAACCGGCGCGTGATCTTCGCCGTCGAAGACGAGGGGCCAGGGATTCCGCCCGAGGTGCGGGACAACCTGTTCAAGCCGTTCGTCTCGAGCAAGGGCGACGCCGGGATGGGGATGGGGCTTTACATGGCCAAATTGATTGTGGATTCTCATCAGGGGGAGATCGCCGTCCTGGATCGGCCGCAAGGTGGCGCGCGATTTGAAGTACGTCTTGCAGCCGCAGCCGAGGAAACTTCTTGACCGTGCCGCTCCACCGGGTCCGCACTTACGAAGATCTCGACGGCGCCCAGGGGCGCGAAGTTTTTTTCCGTCCACACCGGTATCGGGTTGGCGATCTCGCGCCGCTCAAGGCGGTTGCGCTGATCCGCACCGACGCGACCGACGTGCTGTGCCACGTGCTCGACGTGTCGCAGAACGGCGTGGGCATGGAGTGGCCGCCGGAAGTGCCGGTCGCGGTCGGAGACAGGATCGCCCACGTCTCGCTCAAGTTCGACGAGCACGAGGCGTACGCGGGCGAGGCGCGGATCGGGTCGGTCCGGGAGGCCGGCAACGCGCTGGTGGTCGGCCTCTCGTTCGAGGGTCCGCTGATCTCGATGGACGACGTCCTCGAGCTGCGGACGATCAAGGCTTTCTCGGAAGAGACCGCGCATGCCGCGCCGTGGCATGCGCCGGGGCTCGACCGGTTCAAGGTCCTCGTCTCCGAGCTGCGGCTCTACCTCGAGGACTGGAAGGTGATGCTCGACGCGCTCGAGAGCCGGCTGCCGTGGCACGTCCTGAACGGCGACACCGACTCGCCGGCGCGGAGGGCGCTGATCGAGCAGCTGCGATCGGGCTTCGCGGCCGAGGTCGTCAAGCGCAGCGAGGAGATCGACGCGGCGCTGCGGTCGGCCCCGCCCAGCCACCAGCAGGCGATGAAGCACTTCTCGCACCGGCAGGTGCACGAGTTCATGATGCAGTCGCCCTGCCTGCACCGGATGCTGCACAAGCCGTTCGGGTATCCGGGCGACTACGAGATGATGCGCTTCATCTACGAGCGCAACTTCGAGGGCGCGACGCTGTTCGGCAAGGCGGTCAACCTCGCCTTCGTCGCGACCAAGGCGTCGATGGCGGTGAAGTGCCGCAAGGACCTCATCCGCGAGCGGCTCAAGCAGTTGATCGCCGCGCGGGGCGGGTCGGGAGCGCCGCTGCGGATCCTGTCGGTCGCGGCGGGGCCGGCGCAGGAACTGGTCGAGCTGCTCGAGCAGGCCGGGGAGCTGCCGGCGCCGCTCGAGATCGTCCTCTTCGACCAGGACAAGGGCGCGCTGTCCTACGCCTGGCGGCGGCTCAAGAACGTGATCGACCGCAAGTGGCAGAAGCGGGTGCAGGTGCTGTTCCTGAACGAGTCGATCAAGCGGCTGCTGCGCGACGCGCAGCTCTTCGCCGCGTTCGGTGAGTTCGACGCGATCTTCTCGTGTGGGCTCTTTGACTACCTGCAGCCCTCGACCGGCATCGTCCTGACGCGGAATCTGTACGCGCGGCTGGCGCCGGGCGGAAAGCTCCTGATCGGCAACATGGTCCCGGAGAACCCGACCCGCTGGATCATGGAGCACCACCTCGACTGGCAGCTGATCTACCGGTCGCGGACCGAGCTGTCCGAGATCGCGAGGCGGGCGGCGCCGGCCGGCAAGCTGCAGATCCTCGAAGAGGAAACCGGGGTCAATCCCTTCATCGAGCTGACGAAGGACTGACCGATGACCACGCTCCAGGATCGGTGGCAATCCTGGTTGATCGAGCGCAACCGCCGCGGGATGCGCTTCGTGCTGCTGATCGCGCTGGCGCTCTACCCGGCTTTCGGTCTGCTCGATTACCTGCTCGCGCCGCGCACCGCGCTGCCGATCCTGTACACCACGCGGCTCCTGGTCGCGGTCACCACCGTGGCCTTGTTCCCGGTCATCCAGCGGCCGGTGTTCGCGCGACATTTCAATGTAATTTCAAGCGTCTACATCCTGATGGCCGCGTCGGGCATCAGCGTGATGACGGTCTTCATGGGCGGGCTCGAGTCGTCGTACTACGCGGGCCTGTCGCTGGTGATCGTCGGCACCGGGCTGCTCTTCGTCTGGCCGACGTCGGTCGTGCTGGTGACGCACGGGTTGATCCTCACCTCGTTCCTGATTCCGAACCTGCTCTTCACCAACGTCGACAATCGCATCGAGGCGCTGTCGAACCTCGCCTTCCTCATGGCGACGGCGATCATCACCGGCGTCGGGCAGATGGTGCTGTTCGGGTCGCAGCGCAAGCAGGTGGTGGACCAGATCGCGCTCGAGGAGACCAAGGCGTCGCTGGAGAAGGCGCACGAGGAGCTGAAGCAGCTCGACAGCTTCAAGAGCCAGCTGTTCGCCAACATCACCCACGAGTTCAAGACGCCGCTGGCGATGGTGCTCGCGCCGCTGGAGCTGATGCTGTCGGGCGAGACCGGGCCGCTGTCGAGCGCGCAGCAGACGACGTTCCAGTCGATGTTCCGGAGCGGTTTGAAATTGCTCAAGATGATCGGGGACCTGCTCGACTTGTCGCGGCTCGAGGAGTCGAAGCTGCGGCTCAAGATCGCGGAGCAGGACCTCGGGGAGTACCTGCGCGGCCTGGTCGCGCAGGTGCAGCCGCTGGCGGAGCGGAAGGGGATCGAGCTGCGGCTGTCGGTGCCGGAAGAGAAGTGTATGGTCTGGTGCGACATCGAGCGGCTCGAGCGGGTCTTCTTGAACCTGCTGTCGAACGCGACCAAGTTCACCCCGCCGGGCGGGCACATCCTGGTGCGGCTCGACGACGTCGGGGCGTCGGTGCTGGTGCTGGTCCAGGACGACGGGCCGGGCTTTCCGCCGGAGAAGGCGGAGCAGATCTTCGAGCGCTTCTACCAGGTCGACATGGGCGGGACGCGGCGGTACGGGGGGACCGGGATCGGGCTCGCGCTGGCGAAGGAGATCGTCGGGCTGCACGGCGGCCGGATCCGCGCCGAGTCGGTTTCCGGCGCGCGGTTCACGGTCGAGCTGATGAAGGACCGCGAGCACTTCCGGACCGAGGTGCTCGAGCGGCGCGGGCCGACGCGGGACGTGCCGGCGGGGGCGCGCGCGAACGACCGGGGGCTGATGGACTTCGCGGTGCAGATGGCGGCGCGGGACGAATACCGGCTGCTCGACATCGCCGAGGCGACCGAGCGGCGCGTGTCGCTGCGGGACATCGACGAGCACCTCCGGCCGCACGTGGCGCTCGTGGTCGACGATACGCCGGACATCATTCGCCTCGTGCACCAGTCGCTGCGGTCGCACTTCAAGGTCGTCTCCGCCGAGGACGGCTTGAAGGGCCTGGAGATGGCCGTGCGCGAGCGGCCCTCGCTGATCATCGCCGATCTCATGATGCCGGGGATCGATGGGCTCGAGCTGACCCGGCGGCTGCGGGCGTCGGAAGAGACGCGGCACATTCCGATCCTGATGCTCACGGCTCGCGGCGACCTCGACGCGCGGGTGCAGGGCATCGAGACGGGCGTCAATGCGTACCTGGCGAAGCCCTTTTCGCCGCGCGAGCTGTTGACGAATGCGCGGGCGCTCGTGCAGCAGCAGGCGACGACCGCGGACATCGTGCTGACGCAGCGGATGGACTCGCTCGAGATCGTCGCCGGCGGGCTCGCGCACGAGATCAATAACCCGTTGAATTACTTGAAGAATGCGCTCGCGAGGGTGCGGATCGACGCTTCCGCGCTGGTCGAGGGGAAGCTGTCTGCCGAGGAGGTTTCGAAGACGGCGGCGCGGATGCGCGAGCTGTTCGACATCGCCGAGAGCGGGATCAAGCGGATCGCGGGGACGGTCGAGCTGATGTCGTCGTACGGGCGGGCGGGGTATACGCGGGCGATCCGGCCGCACGACGTGTTCGCGGCGGCGCGGGAGGCGATCGCGATGGTCCTGCCGGCGACGGGGCGGGCGGTGAAGGTCGAGACCGACCTGATCGGAGACGGGACGGTGGAGTGCGTGCCGGAGGAGTTCAACCAGGTCCTGACCAACCTGTTGCAGAACGCGATCGAGGCCTCGCCCGACGTGAGCGGGCTGGTTCGAGTGCGCGGGTACGTCGAGGGCGAAAGCGTCGTGATGTCGGTGAAGGACAACGGGCCGGGCGTGAAGGCGGAAGAGATGGCGCGGATTTTCACGCCGTTCTTCACCACCAAGGGGCCCGGGCGCGGGATGGGGCTGGGGCTGACGATCGCGTGGCGAGTCATGCAAAGTCTCGGCGGGACGCTCGAAGTGCGCCCCGGTCCGGGGGCGGAGTTCGTCCTGCGCGTGCCCCGCAAGCAGGCGCGTCTGCGGGCCGTCTCCTAAAGGCTAAAACAAAATCGCACCGCGAAGGCGCGAAGGCGCAAAGGTTTCCGGTTCATGCGTGGCGGCGTTGGTTGCCAAACCCAGCCCCTTCGCGTCTTCGCGGTGCGCAGTTCAGCTTTTTTTGGCGGCGAGGATCGAAACCTTGTTCTTCGCGGAGAGGACCTGCTGGCGGAGGACGTCGGCCTGGCGGGAGAGGTCTTCCATGTCCTGGTCTTGCGCTGCCTTGCCGATCTCGGCGGCGTCGTCGGCCACTCTCTGCATCCGCTGCTGGATCTCGTCGAAGTTCCCGGGGCCGGACTTGAGCAGCTCCTGCACTTCCTTGGCCATTTGACCAAGGCCGGCCATCCGCTGCAGCACGTCGGCAAACTGCTTGCGGCGGGCCGCGATCTCCTGGGCGCGGGCGATCAGCGCGGCGGCGTCGGATTCCTGCTTCTGACGCGCCGCACCCACCGCCTTGACCAACTGCTGGACGATGGCGTTGATCCGGTCCTGGCTCTCGGCGGCGCGAGAGAGCGCGTCGGTCGCGCGCTCGACGTTCTTTTCGGTGTTGAGGCGGATCCGGGCGGCCTGCGCGGCGAGGTCTTCGAAGCGGCGCAGCTCGTGGTCGAGGGCCAGCGCGGCCTCGGACAGGTCGCTCGCCTTGTCGGCCTTGGTCATCCGGCCAAGTTATCCGGCCGCCGCCGCGGCCGCCGCGCCCCGGGTGCGCTACAGTCCGATCATGAGCGAGCTGAAGGAATTCCTCTCGCGCACGCCGTTCTTCGGCGGCCTGCCGGACGAGACGATGAACCGGCTGGTGAAGATGCTGGTCGAGCGCAGCTACGAGACCGGCTCGGACGTCTTCCGCGAGGGCGAGGCCGGCAAGTCGATGTACGTCGTCCACTCCGGTGAGCTGGTCGCGAACCAGGCCGGCGGGTCGGGCGGGACCGTGCGGTTGATGCGGTTCTTCGAGGGAGATTTCTTCGGCGAGATGACGCTGATCGAGATGCAGCCGCGGCCGTTCACGGTGGTCGTCGAGCGCGACGCGCGCCTCTGGGAGCTGACCAACCTCGACCTGTACCAGCTCTACCGCGACGACGTGAAAGGCTACGTGCTGGTGCTGCAGAACATCAACCGCGAGCTCTGCCGGCGGCTCCGCCGCGCCGGCAACCGGCTCACCGAGGTCGCCGACGAGAACGAGGACGAGCGGACGCAGATCCGGCTCGAGCCCGTCAAGCCACGCCGTTGAACTCGAGCCCGCTTGAGCGATTTGAACGATTTGGTCATTTGACCAAGAACTTCACCCGCAATCGTGCGTGAACCGGGTGAGGTAGTCGCTCAAAGCCTGGCAGGTACCGGTGTGGAACGAACCGGTGACGTGGTCGCCGCTGTCGAAGGTGAGATCGTACATGCCGCTGTACGCCCCCGCCCCGTTGGCGGTGAGCGTGACGGAGCCGGTGACCGCGTCGGCGGAATCGGCGTCGATGGCGTGGCAGGTCGCGTCGTTCGCTCCGAACGAGGCCATGGCGAAGTGAGGTGGGGCGGCGCCGTTGCCGATCCTGAAGACCGGAAACGATCCGGTTCCGGCCGCCGGCTGGATCGCGCCGCTGACCGGGTTCACGTCGGCGAGGAAGAGCAGCAGCAGCGTCGAGCTCCTGGGCTCGAGGTTGGCGCTCACCTTCGCGCAGAGTTGGGGCACGTCGCCGATCACGATCGCGGCGACTGGCGCCGAGCCGGAGGAGAACGCGACCGTCGCCGGCGAGGAGATGGCGTCTTTTGGCTGCATGGCCAAGCCGTGGATGGACCCCTCGAAGGTGGCGCCGGCGCCCGCGTCGTTGCCGCAGGCAGCGCCGGCGAGAAGGATCGCGGCCGCGCGGTGAACGGCGTTCACCAGCCTCACAGACCCGCGGCGGCCCGGCCGCGCAATCCGGCGCGAGCGAGCGCGAAATCGATCACCCGCGCCTCGAGCGAGCCTCCGGAGAGCGCGTCGATCTCGACGAGGCCGGTCGGGCTGGTCACGTTCACCTCGGTGAGCTTGCCGCCGATGACGTCGATCCCGGCGAGCCAGAGGCCGAGCGCGCGCAGATCGGGCGCGAGCCGGCGGCAGATCTCGCGATCGCGCGCGGTGATCGGCGCCGCGGCGGCGCGACCGCCGGCCGCGAAGTTGGCCCGCAGCTCGCCTTGCTTCGGCACCCGCAGGACCGCGCCCACCGGCTCGCCGTCTAGGACGATGATGCGCTTGTCACCTTCGCGGACCGCCGGCAGAAACGACTGCGCCAGGACCGGCGTGCGCCCGCCTCCGGTCGCGATCTCGAGCAGCGCGTTGAAGTTCGGATCGCCCTCGCGCACGCGGACCACGCCCTGCCCTCCGCAGCCATCGAGCGGTTTCACGACCGCGTCGCCTCCGGCAGCCGCGATGAACGAACGCAGCCGCGTCATCTCCCGGGTCACGATCGACGGTGGACCGAGATCGGCGAAGCGCAGCGCGAGCAGCTTCTCGTTGGCGGCGCGCAGGCCGGCGGGATGATTGATCCAGAGCGGTCCGGGGCCGAGCTCGACCATCTGCGTCGCGCGGAGGAAGTCGACGTCGACCGGCGGATCCTTGCGCAGGAAGAGCACGTCGAGATCGGCGAGCGGCGCGTCGCAGTCGGCGAGCACGCGGAAATGCGGATCGCCGCCGCGATCGACGTCGACGGTCCGCATCCGCGACCGCGCCCGTCCGCCGGCGAGGAAGAGCCACTCCTGCCGCAGCTCGCGCACCTCGATGCCGCGGCGGCGACACTCGAGCATGAGCGCGAAGGTGGTGTCGTGGTCGACGCGGACGTGCTCGAGCGGATCCATCAGGAAGCCGAAGCGCATGTGGGAAAGCTGTGGCCTGCGCGACACCGCTACAATTGCGGGCGGTCGCCTGCCTGCACTGCGGCCCGAGCGCTCGGCGGCGTGCAGCAGCGCTAGGCGGGCTTGAGGAAGAGGGCGCCGAGCGGAGGGAGCTTCAGTTCGAGCGACTGCGGGCGGCCGTGGCTGGCGATCGGCTGCGCGTGAACGGTGCCGTAATTGCCGACGCCGCTGCCGCCGTAGATCGCCGCGTCGCTGTTGAACATCTCGCGCCATTCGCCGCCTCGCGGGACTCCGACGCGATATCCGGCGCGCACCACCGGCGTGTAGTTGAGCACGACCAGCACCGGCTCGCCGCCGCGGCCCTTGCGCAGGTAGCTGGCGACGCTCTGATTCGAGTCGTTGGCGTCGACCCATTCGAACCCGACCGCCTCGGTATCGAGCTCGTGGAGCGATTTCTCGCGGCGGTAGAGATGGTTGAGATCCGCGATCAACCGCTGCAGACCACCGTGCCCGGCATCGGCGGCGAGGTGCCAGTCGAGGCTCGACTCGTGGTTCCATTCGCGCCGCTGGCCGAACTCGCCGCCCATGAAGAGCAGCTTCTTTCCCGGCGCCGACCATTGATTGCAATAGAGGAGCCTCAGGTTGGCGCGCTTCTGCCATTCGTCGCCGGACATCTTCGCGATCAGCGATCCTTTTCCGTGCACCACCTCGTCGTGGCTCAGCGGCAGCACGAAATTCTCGTGGAACGCGTAGAGCCCGCGGAAGGTGAGCGCGTTGTGGTGGAAGCGGCGGTGCACGGGATCGCGTTGCATGTAGTAGAGCGTGTCGTGCATCCAGCCCATGTCCCACTTGAAGCCGAAGCCGAGGCCGCCCAGCCAGATCGGCCGCGACACCCCGGGCCACGAGGTGGACTCCTCCGCGTAGGTCTGCGCGCCCGCGTGGCGGCCGTAGACCTCGGTGTTGAGCCGCTGGAGGAAGGTGATCGCCTCGAGGTTCTCGCGCCCGCCGTGGACGTTGGGCACCCATTCGCCCTGCTTGCGCGAGTAGTCGAGGTAGAGCATCGACGCGACCGCGTCGACCCGCAGTCCGTCGGCGTGGTAGCGATCGAGCCAGAACATCCCGCTGGAGAGCAGGAAGCTGCGCACCTCGTGGCGGCCGTAGTTGAAGATGAAGCTCTTCCAGTCGGGGTGAAAACCCTGGCGGGGATCGGCGTGCTCGTAGAGCGCGGTTCCGTCGAAGTACGCGAGGCCGATCTCGTCGGAAGGAAAGTGCGACGGCACCCAGTCGAGGATCACGCCGACGCCGGCCTGGTGCAGCTGATCGATCAGGTACATCAGATCCTGCGGCGTGCCGTAACGGCTGGTCGGCGCGAAATACCCGGTCGTCTGGTAACCCCACGACCCGTAGAACGGATGCTCCATGACCGGCAGGAACTCGACGTGGGTGAAGCCGAGCCGGTTCAGGTATTCGCAGAGGGGCGCGGCGAGCTCGCGATAGGTGAGCGGCCGGTTTCCTTCCTCGGGAACACGCCTCCACGAACCGAGGTGCATCTCGTAGATCGAGATCGGCGCCTCCAGCGTGCTGCGCGGGCCGCGCTCCTGCATCCAGCGCGAATCGCCCCAGCGGTAGTCGAGGTTCCAGACCACCGACGCCGTCCGGGGCGGTTCCTCGGCGCGGAAAGCGAGCGGGTCGGCCTTGTCGACGCGGTATCCGCTGCGCGACTCGATGTGGAACTTGTATTTGGCGCCCTGGCCAACGCCCTCGACGAAGCCCTCCCAGATCCCCGACAGGCCGCGAGCCTGCAGCGGGTTCACGCCGTTGCGAAAGCCGTTCCAGTCGCCGAGCACGTGGACGCTCGCGGCGTTGGGCGCCCAGACGGAGAAGACCGTGCCGCCCTCGCGCGCGTGGGCGCCGAGATGATCGTACAACCTCAAGTGCGAGCCTTCGTTGAAGAGGTGGAGATCGTCTTCCGAGAGCAGAGTGCGCATGGCGGGGAATATGGACCGCGTTGGTCAGTTGACCAAGAGAGCGCGCAGCCAGGCGATGACCGGCGTACATGCGGCGGCGCAGGCGAGCGCCGACTGGGCGGCCTTGCTCCGCAGCCGTGGAAGGCGCGAGACCGCGAAGCCGATCGCGACGCCGGCGGCGAAACCGCAGAGATGGCCGGCGAGATCGGCGCGCTTCGACGATCCGAGAAACCCGAGCAGCGCGACGCCGGCCCCGAGAGGGATCCAGGCGCGCCGGCGCGATTCGGGATCGGCCGCCTGCAGCGCGGCGAGCTCGGCGAGCCCGCCGAACACCGCGGTCGAGGCGCCGACGGAAACGAAGTGGCGCCGCATCAGCTCGGCGGCGGCAAACGTGCCGAGCATGCCGGCGAGCAACATCGCCGCGGAGGCGACGCCGGAGCCGAGGCGCCGGGCGAGCAGGGTGAGCAACAGGCCGCCGAGGAGCGCGTTTCCGACCGCATGTCCGGCGTCGGCGTGCAGCGTGAGCGCGGTGATCGCGCGCCACCACTCGCCGCGCACGATCTGCGATGCCTCGGCGCTGCCGCGGACGAACCACGCGTTGTCCGATTCGGGGCCAGTCCAGATCTGCAGCGCGAGCAGCGCGAGGCCGAAGACCACGCCGGCGCCGATGCCGTCGGACAGCGGGGCCTGCGGCTTGCGGCTTGCGACCGGCGGATTTTCCCGCTCGAACGCGATCAAAGCCTTCTCTGCCCGCTCGGCGTCCGCCTCGTCGCCGATCGTGAGCGCCCACTGCTCCTCGCCGACGCTGCGCAGCTGGTGCTCGATCTTCTCCTGATCGAGCACCAGCGACAGGTCCATCGCGCGGCGGAAATCGCGGACGAGGCGCAGCAGCACGCCCGGCAGCTTATTTGATCGGCGCTTTCGATCAGACTTTCCGGACCGAGACTTTCGGTCCCGCGGACGTGGGACGGCGTCGATGCGTCGTGATAGGAGACCGCCGGCGATGAGCTTCGACCCCAAACAGGCGCTGAAGGAATCGGGCCGGATCTGGGAAAGCGAGATCCTGCCCGCCTTGCGCGAGTACATCCGCATACCCAACAAGTCGCCCGCGTACGAGCCGAACTGGCAGGCGAACATGGATCGCGCAGTCGCGCTGATCGAGCGGTGGTGCCGCAAGCAGCCGCTCCAGGGACTGCGCGTCGAGGTGGTGCGGCTCGAGAAGCGCACGCCGGTGATCTTCATGGAGCTGCCCGGCGACTCGAGCGAGACGGTGCTGCTCTACGGACATCTCGACAAACAGCCGGAGATGACCGGGTGGCGGCAGGGATTGTCGCCGTGGGAGCCGGTGCTGGAGGGAGAGAAGCTCTACGGCCGCGGCGCCGCGGACGACGGGTATTCGTCGTTTGCCTCGCTCGCGGCGCTGCGGTTGCTGCAAGAGCAGAAGGCGCCCCACGCGCGGTGCGTCGTCCTCATCGAGGCCTGCGAGGAGAGCGGATCGACCGATCTGCCGGCGTACATCGAGCACCTGTCGTCGCGGATCGGCTCGCCGTCGCTGGTCGTGTGTCTCGATTCCGGTTGCGGAAATTACGACCAGCTGTGGATGACGACGTCGCTGCGCGGGATCGTGGCTGGGAACCTGCGCGTCGAGATCCTAACCGAAGGCGTGCATTCCGGCGACGCGAGCGGGATCGTGCCTTCCAGCTTCCGGATCCTCCGCCGGTTGTTGTCGCGCATCGACGACGAGAACACCGGCGTGGTGAAGATCGCCGGGCTGCGGGTCGAGGTCCCGCGCGAGCGGCTCGAGCAGGCGCGCGCGACCGCGGAAGTGCTCGGCGACGCGGTGTTCGACAAGTTCCCGTTCACTCCCGGAGCGCAACCGGTGACCCACGAGCGGCTCGAGCTGGTGCTCAACCGGACGTGGCGCCCTGCCCTTTCGATCACCGGCATCGAGGGTCTGCCGCCGTTGGGCAGCGCCGGCAACGTGCTCCGGCCCTACACTGCTTGCAAGATCTCGCTGCGGATTCCGCCCCGCCTCGATCCGGCGAAGGCGACGAAGCTGGTGAAGAAGACGTTCGAGGAAGATCCGCCGTACGGCGCGCGCGTCACGTTCGACGCGGAGAAGTCCTCGACCGGATGGGATGCGCCGCCGCTCGCCCCCTGGCTCTCGTCGGCGGTCGAGCGGGCGTCGCTCGCCTGTTTCGGCAAGCCGCCGATGGCCTTCGGCGAGGGCGGGACGATCCCGTTCATGGGCATGCTCGGCGAGCAATTTCCCGAGGCGCAGTTCCTCATCACCGGAGTGCTGGGACCGGGCAGCAACGCGCACGGCCCCAACGAGTTCCTGCATATCCCGACCGGCGTGCGCCTGACGGCGTGCGTGGCGAGCGTGGTCGCCGATCACTTCGCGCGGGCGAACAGCTAACGCCGCGCTCCGCCGCGCATCAGGTGGTGGACGGCTTCGAGGAGGCCGTCCTGCGTCAAGCGGTACATCGGAAACACGCGGCGGATGACCTCGGCCGTCCCGTACCACGCGACCTCCGGCTCGGGATTGAGCCACGCCGAGTGGGGAAAGTGCTGTCCGAGGTGCGCCAGCCAGGCGATGCCCGGCGCGCCGGAATCGTCGCTCCAGCTCCATCGCGGGTCGGCTGACTGCAGCTCCCAGGGGCTCATCAACGCGTCGCCGACGACGATCAGCCTCCACGACGGATCACACTCCTGCAACAGCTGCAGCACGTCGATGCCGTGCATCAGCGAAGCGCGCTCGTAGACGCGCCCGTAGATGCAGTTGTGAAAATACAAGGTGCGCAGCTCCTTGAAATGGGTCGCGCGCCTGGCCGCCGAGAAGAGCCGTTCGCAGACCTCGGCGTGCGGGTCCATCGATCCGCCGACGTCGAGGAGGAGCAGGACGCGCAGATTCGACCGCCGCTGCGGCCGCAGCTCGAGCTCCAGCTCGCCGGCGTTGCGCGCGGTCTTGTCGATCGTTCCTTCGATGTCGAGCTCGTCCTCCGCGCCCTCGCGGACGAATGCGCGCAGCCGCCTGAGGGCGACCTCGATCTGCCGGGTGTCGAGGGTGACGTCGGAGCGCAGGTCCTTGAAATGGCGCTCGCCGGCGATCTCGATCGCGCCGCGGCCGCCGGGCGCGTCGCCGACCTTGATGCCGGCCGGATTCGTCCCGCCGCTTCCGTGCGGCGACGTGCCGCCGGTGCCGATCCAGCGGTTTCCGCGATCGTGCCGCTGCCGCTGCTGCGCGAGCCGCTCGCGCATCTGCTGGCGGACCTGCTCGAGATCCATCCGTTGCAGAAGCTGCTGCTCGAGCTCGGTCAACTGCCGGCGAGACTTCGGCTGCTGAAGCCATGCCATCAGCTCTTCGGTCAGCGCGATCGCCTCGTCGGGCACGCCGCGAAAGTGGTGGGCGAACGCCCGGTCGAACGCGTCGAGATCCTGCTCGCGGTGCACGCAGAGGGCGCGCGCGGTCTCGTAGAAACCGTCGAGGGTCCCTTTGTGCAAGCCGAATTCCAGCGCCTGCGCGATCGACATCGCCTCCTGGGGGCCGACTTTGACTCCCCGATCGCGCAGCTCGTAGAGGAACTCGACGAACATCGGCTCACGCTCTCGGACGGTGGCCGCGGTTGGCGGCTTCGGCGAATGCCAGCAGATCCTGCTCGCGCTTGAGGAGCGCGCCGAGGAAGGGCATCCCCGCCTCGAGCTCGACGCTGGCGATTCCGGCCCGCCGGAGGACGGCGATCCAGTCGATCAGCTCGCTGGTCGAGGGCCGCTTGCGCAGGCCTTCGGTGTCGCGGATCGCGTAGAACGCCTTCAACGCCTGATCGAGGAGCTGGCGATCGAGATCGGGATGATGCACGCGCACGATGCGCGCCATCAGCTCCTTGTCGGGAAACTCGATGAAGTGGAAGACGCAGCGGCGCAAAAATGCGTCGGGCAGCTCTTTCTCCGCGTTCGAGGTGATCACCACCACCGGCCGGTGCCGCGCGACGATCTCGTCGCCGGTCTCGTTGACGACGAAGCGCATCCGGTCGAGCTCGTGCAGCAGATCGTTGGGAAATTCCAAATCGGCCTTGTCGATCTCGTCGATCAGCAGGACCAAGCGATCCGGCGACGCGAACGCGTTGCCGAGCGGGCCGTACTTGATGTAGCGGCGGATGTCCTTCACGTCGCCCTCGCCGAATCGCGAGTCGTAGAGGCGCTGCACGGTGTCGTAGACGTAGAGGCCGTCCTGGGCGCGGGTCGTCGACTTCACCGGCCAGTGGATCAGGCGCAGTCCGAGGCCGGACGCGATCGCTTCCGCGAGCTGCGTCTTGCCGGTCCCGGGCTCGCCGCGCACCAGCAGCGGGCGCTCGAGGGCGAGAGCGCAGTTGACCGCCGACTCGAGCGCGGACGAGGTGAGATACTGGTCGGTGCCGCGAAACCTGCGGAATTCCATCGTCACATCTTACAGGCTTCGGACCTCACTCCGGCAGCGTGTAGCGCTTCTCGATCGCCTCGCGCATCTTCTCGCGGCTGTGGGGTGGATGACGCCGCTCGATTTCGGCGGCTTCCTCGGCGAGCTCCTCGTCCTTGATCGCCTCGCGGAACCAGCGCGAATAGTCGCTTTGCTGCAGGTGGTGCATCCAGGTGTCCTCGTCCACGCCCTCTGCCATCTGCAGGAAGACCGAGAGGTTCTGCGCCCGCAGGCTCAGCTTGCCGGCCGGGCCGCGGAACACGAATGCCTTCTCGTGGACGTCGCCGGCGGCGTACTTGCGGCGGTGGCGCATGTGCTGCGCCTTGCCCGGCACCAGTCGCAACGGCTCGATCTGGCCGTTCGACCAGGCGAGCACTTCGCCCTCTTCCATCTCGACGGGCGGAGCATCGCCGAATCGCCGGAGCGTCCGTTCCGGCGCCTCCCCGACGGCGAGGACGGTGTCGATCGCTTCCATCATCGCCGGCGAGACGTTCTCCGGATGCACCGTCACCAGCATCACGCCGCCGAGCTCGCGCGGGACCGTCAACGGCGCCGGCTTCCACGAGGCGGGGAGGAGATGATGGGCCTCGTCGATCACGATCCAGTGCGGACGCCCGTATCTGGCGCGCATCTCCTGAAGCCGCGGCAGGAGGCCGGCGAAGAAAGCGGGCCGCTCCTCCACTGAGACCCCGAGCATGTTGACGGCGACGTTGACTTCGGGCTTTTGCAGCAGCTCGAGGACCTCCTCGACCGACGGCGCGCGCTCGCTGGTGCCGATTCCGACCAGGCCGTCGAACTCCTCGTAGTCGCCCTCGGGATCGATGATGCAGACCTGGTAGCCGGCGCCCATGATCCGTTCGAGGAAGCCGGTGGCGGCGGTGGTCTTTCCGCTTCCCGACGGACCGGCGACCAGCACGCGGCGGCCGGCGGGCGCAATGCGGACCTCGGTGCCGTCGCGCCGCATGCCGAGCAGGAGCGCATGGCGCGCGACCACCACCGATCGCAGATCGTCGTTGACCATCCGATCGATCAACTCCTCGACTCCTTCGCCGCGCGCCCCGCGGGTGACGAAGTCGGCGCGCTCCTTGAGCGCGTCGAGGGCGTTGGCGACGGCGACGCCGCACTCGCTGGCCGCGAGCATCGCGTGGTCGTTCTCCGCGTCGCCGACCGCGACCGTGTTCCGCTCCGAGAGCCCGAGCTCTCGCAGCGCACCGGCGAGTCCGGTCTGCTTGTTGATCCCCGAGGGCAGGAGCATCACCGCCCCCTTGTTGAAGATCACCTGCAGCTCGAGGCCGAGCTCGCGGATCACCTCCACGGCTTCGAGCTGGTGCGGCTCTCGCATCGCGACGATCACCTTGCCGGTCGAGATCGGAACTTTGCGCGCGCGCAGCCGTTCGGCGAGCTCGGGCGGCGGCGGCTCGGCGAGCACGATCTCCTCGCGCGTCTCCGGCCGGTAGAGGAGCGCGCCGTTCTCCGCGACGACGCGGTCGAACAGGTCGAGCCGCGGGCACACGCGTTGCAGGTCGTCGAGCTCGCGTCCGGTCACCAGGATGGTGCGGCGGCCGCTCTTGCGCAGCCGCACGAGACTGTTGAAGGTCTGCTCGCGGACGGTGCCCTGGAATGCGAGCGTCCCATCGTAATCCGTCGCAAGGGCGAGATAGCGCACGGCTCACAATGTGGACACGAATCGGTAAATTTGCGTGCCATGAACGTCTTCGTCGCAGGAGCAAGCGGTGTGCTGGGTCGCCGGCTGATCGGGCTTCTGGCCGGCCGCGGGCACGACGTGCGGGGGCTCGCCCGCAGCGCCGGCGGGGAAGAGCGCGTGCGGCGGGCGGGCGGCACGCCGGTAGCGGCCGATCTCTTCGACGGGGAGTCGCTCGCCCGCGCCGCCGACGGATGCGAGGTGCTGATCCACGCCGCGACCTCGATCCCGCAGAAGAAGCGTGTCTCGCTCGCCGACTTCGCCGCCAATGATCGGATCCGCCGGGAGGGAACGCGCGCCTTGCTCGACTGCGCCCGCGCGGTCGGCGCGCGGCGGGTCGTGTTCCAGAGCATCGTCTGGGCGGCGAGGCCGGCCGACGGAGCGCCGTTCGACGAGACTTCCGCGCCAGGACCTGACCCGGTCGCGCGATCGGCGCTCGACGGCGAGCGGATGATCGCCGACGCCGGCTACAGCACGCTGCGCTGCGGATGGTTTTACGGCGCCGACGCCGGGACGCGCGCCTTGGCGGAGTCGTTGCGGCGCGGACGGGTTGCGGCGATCCGCGGCGCCGCCCGGCTCTCCTTCCTGCACCTCGACGACGCCGCGGCCGCGTTCGCGATCGCTGCCGAGCGCGCCGGTCCCGGCCTCTGGCACGTCGTCGACGACGAGCCCGCCACGTCGGCCGATTTCTTCCGCGCGCTCGCCGATCGCATCGGCGCGCCCGCTCCGCGCTCGGTCCGGAAATGGAGCGCGCGGCTCGCCGCGGGGCGGATGAGCGTCGACTTCCTGTGCACGCCGATGGTCACCACCGCAGCCAAATTCAAACGTGATTTCAGGTGGATGCCTCGGTATCCCAGCTATCGCCAGGGGCTCGACCAGATCGTCGCGCAATGGACGCAGGATGCCGCACACGGACGTCCTTGACCACGAGGCCCGCTCATGCCCGAATACGCCGCTCTTTGGAGGGAAACCACACATGGCAAAAGCAAGGAAAGCGAAGAAGCCGGCCGCGACGAAGGCGGCGCGCAAGCCTGCCCGCAAGGCCGGCCCCGCGCGCAAGGCGTCCGCGCCGCGCAAGTCTGCCGCGCCAAAGTACAAGAACCCGGGCGCGCAGGACGTCATCACCCAGCTCACCGTCCGCGACGCGGCCTCCGCCATCGAGTTCTACAAGAAGGCGCTCGGCGCCGAGGAGCGCGCGCGGCATCCGGCGCCGGATGGGAAGAGCATCTGGCACGCGGAGCTGAAGATCGGCGACACCATCGTCGCGATCAACGACGAGATGCAGGGCGGCCCCGGCTTCGTCACCGCCGCCGGCCCCAACCACAAGCCGACGTCGAGCTTCATGCTCTACGTCCCGGACTGCGACGTGGTCTTCAACGCCGCCGTCCAGGCGGGCGGCCGCGCGGCGATGCCGCTCGCCGACATGTTCTGGGGTGACCGGATGGGCGCGATCGCCGACCCGTACGGCCAGGTGTGGATGGTCGCGACCCACAAGAAGGACATGACGTTCGAGCAGCAGCGCAAGGCCGGGGAGGAATTCGCGGCGCAGATGGCGCAACAGGGGCAGGGAGCGCCGCCATCCGCAGAAGCGCACTAGTCGTTCAGGGGCGCGGCGTGCGCGGGCAGCCCGCGTCGCGCCGCGCTTCCTCTTCCACCGCCGCCATCGCTGCGAGGACGAGCGACTACGCCTAGGGGCGAGAGCTGCGCGCCGACCGGCAGGCCGGCGCTCTGCGCGTCGACGTTCGCCGCCAGCTTGCCGAGCAGACCGCGCGCGCCGTCGCGGCGGGCCTCGCCGGGCCGGACCATCGTTACCGGCACCACGCCGGCGGGAAGCTGCGCGATGTTCCACAGCATGCTCGCGCTCGCCACGAGGACGAGTTCTTCGCGCCGCCGTGCGGCAGCGCCGGAGTCGCGAACGGCGGCGAGACGACGAGATCGATGCCGGAATCTCCGACGGCCGCCGAGCATCCAAGCAGCGACCCGAAGGGTGAAGTCCTGCCCTTCGGTAACCGAAACAATTTTGCAAAACGCGCTTCGTTTGACACGAGCTTTGCGGGCCTTACGTTCCGCAGCGAAGGAGAAGAATTTGAAAAACCTGCCCGAAAAGCTCCCCGTATTCGTCCTCGAGAACGCCGTGCTGCTGCCGGGCGCGGTCGCCCGTCTCGAGACCGACGCCAAGGGCGTCGCCTGGGCGCGGAAGGCCGCGCGCTCGGACGAGCGGCGGGTCGCGGTGGCCCTGACCTCCGACAGCGACCTCGGCGTCAACGAGATCGCCTCGCTGGCAAAGATCGAAACGGTCGCCCCGGACGACGGCGTGATCGTCTCGGTCGTCGGACGCGTGCGGATCGAGGAGATGGACGAGGGCGAGCCGGTGCCGATGGCGCGGGTCGAGGCGATCGAGGCCGCCAAGGCGACGGGTACCGAGGTCGAGGCGCTCGCGCTGGAAGCGCGCCGCCTCGCCCGCGACATCCTCGCGCTCTTGCCCGCGGTGCCGGCCGAAGTCGGTCGCGCGCTCGAGGAGATCCGCGATCCGGGAGCGCTCGCCGATGTGCTCGCGCACCACGTGCCGGCCGAGGCTGCCGAGAAGTATTCGGTGCTCTCCATGCTCGATCCCGCAAAGCGCCTCGCGATGGTCGTCGCGCTGTTGTCGCGGAGGCGCGAAGTGCTCAAGGCGGCCCACGACATCGAGGGCGCGGTGCAGAAGAAGGTCACCGACGCCGAGCGGCAGCACATCCTGCGCAAGAAGATGGAGGCGATCCAGGCCGAGCTTGGCGAGGGGCCGGAGAGCGCCGAGGACGACCTGGCGGCGAAGATCGCTTCCCTGAAGCTGCCCGAGGAGGTGAAGGTCCAGGTCGACAAGGAGCTGGCGCGGCTGCGCAAGCTCCCGGAGTCGTCGCCGGAGCGGTCGGTCGCGCGGACCTGGCTGCAGTGGATCGCCGACGTGCCGTGGAACGCGTCGAGCGAGGACAACCTCGACGTGGACAACGCTCGGCGCACGCTCGACGCCGACCACAACGGCCTCGAGAAGGTGAAGAAGCGCGTCCTCCAGTTCCTCGCCGTGCGCCGTCTTCGCGGCGATCTCAAGGGGCCGATCCTCTGCCTCTTCGGGCCGCCCGGAGTCGGCAAGACCTCGCTCGGGCAGTCGATCGCGAAAGCGATGGGGCGCAAGTTCGTCCGGGTTTCGCTCGGCGGCGTGCGCGACGAGGCCGAGATCCGCGGCCACCGGCGCACGTACGTGGGCGCGCTGCCCGGGCGCGTCGTGCAGGCGCTCAAGCGCGCGGGCACCTCGAACCCGGTGGTGATGCTCGACGAGGTCGACAAGCTCGGCCAGGGCGTGATGGGTGACCCGTCGGCCGCGCTGCTCGAGGTGCTCGACCCTGAGCAGAACAAGGCGTTCGTCGATCACTACCTGGAGGTGCCGATCGATCTCTCGAAGGTCCTCTTCATCGCGACCGCGAACACGCTGGACACGATTCCGGCGGCGCTGCGGGATCGGATGGAGATCATCGAGATCCCGAGCTACACGCTCGACGAGAAGCGCGCCATCGCGCGCGAGCACCTGTGGCCGAAGCAGCTCGAGGCGCACGGCCTGAGCGGCGCCCAGGTCGCGCTCACCGACGAGGCGCTGTCGCGGATCGTGACCGCGCACACCCGCGAGGCGGGCGTGCGATCGCTGGAGAAGCGGCTGGCCGACGTGTGCCGCTCGCTGGCGGTGGAGAAGGCTTCGGGCACGCTCGCGGAGAAGCGCGAGATCGGCGTCGAGGAGATCGAGCAGATCCTCGGGCCGGATCGCTTCCAGCCGGACGTGCGCGAGACGGCGTCGATGCCGGGGATCGCCGCGGGGCTGGCCTGGACGCCGGTCGGCGGCGAGGTGCTCTACGTCGAGACGTTGCGCATGCCGGGCCGCGGGCAGCTGATCCTGAGCGGGCAGCTCGGCGACGTGATGAAGGAGTCGGCGCGCGCGGCGATGAGCTACGTGCAGGCGAACGCAGCCGCGCTCGGCATTCCCGAGAGGCCGCTGGCCAAATCCGACGTGCACGTGCATGTTCCGGCCGGCGCGACGCCGAAGGACGGACCGAGCGCGGGCGTCACGCTCTTCACGGCGCTGGTCTCGCTGCTCTCCGGCGTGCCGGTGCGGAGCGACACGGCGATGACCGGCGAAGCGACGCTGCGCGGCCGGGTGCTGCCGGTGGGCGGCATCAAGGAGAAGGTGCTGGCCGCGCACCGTCTCGGACTCAAGCGCGTGGTGATTCCGCAGGCGTGCGCGGCCGATCTGCGCGAGGTGCCGCAGCACGTCCGCGACGAGCTCGAGATCGTGCTGGTCAAGACGATGCCGGAAGTCCTCGACGCCGCCCTCGACCGTCCGCGCCTGCGGGCCGCGGCTTAAGAGCGACTGCGCACCGCGAAGGCGCGAAGGCGCAAAGGTTTCGGGTTGGTTGCTCGGCGACGTTGGGCCTGCGAACTTAACCCTTCGCGTCTTCGCGGTGAGATTTTGCTTTTTGGCGGTTGCGCCGACCGGTGGCAAACTGAAGCGTCATGGCCGAGCAGGTGCCAAAGGCTCGCTGGGGCATGAAGCCCAAGGCGGTCGAGCCGGAGCGGACGCTTCCGGAGAGCACCCTGGTCGCGGGGCCCGAGGCGTCGGCGCAGGGCGAAGGGCTCGCCGCCGAGCAGCCCGGCCATTTCGAGCTGAAGCGCGAGATCGGCCGCGGAAGCCAGGCGCTGGTGTTCGTCGCCCACGACCGCCACATGGGCCGCGACGTCGCGTTCAAGCAGCTGTTGCCGGGGGGGCCTCGCAATTCCGAAGACCGCTTCCTGCGCGAGGCGCGCGTCGCCGGACAGCTCGAGCACCCGGGCGTCGTCGCGGTTCACGAGGTCGGCCGCCGTTCCGACGGCAGCCTCTACTGCGCGATGCGCCTCGTCCGCGGCCGCTCACTGGCCGACGCGTTCAAGGAGAACCGCGGCCGCGCACGCCTTCAGCTGCTCAGCAACGTCGTCCAGCTCTGCCAGACCATCGCGTACGCGCACGAGCGCGGCGTCATCCACCGCGACGTCAAGCCCGAGAACGTGATGCTCGGGCCGTTCGGCGAGACCATCCTGCTCGACTGGGGCGTGGCGAAACTGCGCGGCAATCCCGAGGACGTCAGCGACCACCTGCGGGCTCCCGACGTCAGCGAGCGCTTCGACGCGACGCAGGAAGGCGACGTGATCGGGACGCCCGCGTACATGAGCCCGGAGCAGGCGCTCGGAAACGTCAAGGAGATCGACGAGCAGAGCGACGTCTGGAGCCTCGGGGCAGTGCTCTACGAGCTGCTCACCGGCAACCCGCCGTACACCGAGAAGAACGCGGTGCAGCTCCTGATCAAGATCGCCAAGGACAAGTACCCGCCGGTGTTGACGGTCGCGCCCGACACGCCGCGGGAGCTGGCGCTGATCTGCGAGCGCGCGCTGGAGAGGAACAAGAAGCGGCGCTACCGCTCGGCGGCGGAGCTCGCCTCCGACATCGAGGCGTTCCGCGCCGGCGGCCGCGTGTCAGGCATCGAGTATTCGTCGCTGCAGCTGGCGCGCAAGTGGGTGCAGCGCAACTTCGCGCTGGCGATCGCGTGCGCGGTCGCGTTCGTGCTGCTGCTCGGCGCAGGGGCGCGCATCTGGCTCGAGAACCGGGAGGCGCGCCGTTATCTCGCGCAGGCGCTGCTGGAGAAGTCGGAGCAGGAGGCCCATGAGCAGCGCTGGTCGCGGGCCGGCGCGTACGCCGCGGCGGCGCGGGTGCACGACGACACCGCCGAGGCGCGCTGGCGGGCGGCGCAGCGGGGGCCGGTCGAGATCGATCCGGTGTGGCGCGTCGAGCTGCCGTGGGGAGTCGACGCGATCGCGATCTCCCGCAACGGCTCGACGATCGCGGTCGCGCTCGCCGACCACTCGATCAAGCTGTTCGATCAGAAGGCGGCGGTGAAGCAGACGCTCGAGGGCGAGAGCAAGGCGATCGCGCTGACGTTTTCGCCCGACGGGCAGACGCTGATCTCCGCGACCGACGACAAGCAGCTCCTCGCCTGGACCGTCGACTCCGGCGATCGGGTCAGGCTCGACAGCGACGCGCGCATCCGCGACGTGGAGTTCTCGCCGGATGGCGCGGTGATGGCGACGGCGACCGCGGACGGCTTCATCCGCCTCTGGTCGACCGACGGCTGGCAGGCCGGTGCGCGGCTCGACGGGCACGACGGCGCGGTGACGTCGGTCGACTTCAGTGCCGACTCGACGGCGCTGGTTTCGAGCGGCGAGGACGGCACGCTGCGGCTGTGGTCGCCGATCAACGGAGATCGCGTCCGTCCGGCGATGAAGATGATCCGCGGCGAGGGGCATCAGCCGGCGAATCGCGCCGCGTTCGTCGCGGCCGGAGAGGTGGTCTCGGCGAGCAACGACGGCACGGTGCGGTTCTTTTCGATCGAAGGACAGCAGCTTTCGCGGATCAACACCACCCACGGCGCGATCGTGACCCTGGCGGCGCCGGCGAAGGGAGCGATCGCCGCGCTCGGCCAGGACGGCATCGCGCTGCTGGTCGATCCCGCCGCTCGGGCGCTCGCGGCGCGGCTCGAGGGCGACGATTCGGTGAGCGCGATCGCCCTCTCGGCCGACGGCAGCGCGCTGGTCTCGGCGAATCGCGACGGGCGGCTTCGGCTGTGGCGGGTGCAGGCCGGCGCGCACGACGTGCGGCTGCAGGGAGCGCGGGATTTCCCCGGCGGCACCGCCCTCGCGGTCTCCCAGGACGGACAGCGCGTCGCGATCGGCGACGCCGCCGGGCACATCGCGATCTGGGACCTCTCGAAAGCGCGTGTCGCGGACGCGATGGATCTGCTGCAGGGTCCGGTCACCGGCGTCGCCTTCTCGCGCGACGCGAGGTATCTGGCCGCCTCGGGGCACGAGGAGAAGGCGTTTCTCTTCGTGCTCGCGCACGGCGACCGCGTTCCGCTCGAAGGACATTCCGACCTCGTCAACTGCGTCGCGTTCGCGCCCGACGGGAACACGGTGGCGACCGGCAGCAGCGACGGGACGGTGCGGCTCTGGACCGTGCCGGAAGGGCGTCAGGCGCGCGTGCTGAGCGCGACCGGGATGGGGGCGGTGCTGACGGTCGCCTATTCCGGCGACGGCAAGCTGCTGGCGGCGGCGGGGGAGGACAAGGCGATCAGGATCTGGGAGCTCAAGACCGGCCGCGTGCTGCACCGGATGGACGGGCCTCCCGACGCGGTCCTCACGGTCGCTTTTTCCCCGCACGCGTCGCTGGTGGCGTCGGCCGGACGCGATCAGGCGATCCGCACCTGGCGCGTCGGCAACGGAAAGCTGCGCAGCACCTGGCTGGGACACGGCGCGCGGGTCTGGTCGATCGCGTTCGCGCCCGACGGGGAGACGCTCGCGTCGGCGTCGGCGGACGGGACGATTCGCTTCTGGGACGTGCTCACCGGGCGACAGGTGACGCAGCTCGACCGTACGCCGGAAGCGCGGGCGATCGCCTTCACGCCGGAAGGACAGCTTTTGATCTCGACGGCGGCCAGCCCGGCGGTGCAGATCACCGAGATCGGGGACAAGGCGCTCCTGCTCGCTCCGGGCGCGGAGCTGCGCAAGCAGCTCGATCGCGACAAGCTGAAGCTCGACGGCATCCGGCTGGTCGACGACGTCGACGCGCTGGCGCCGGCGCCCGCGAAGCCGGCGCGCAGGCGTCGCTAGGCATCGTCGAGCAGGACCAGGCCGCCCTCGGTGCCGATCCAGAGGCCGTCGCGTGTCCGGAGGATCGCGTGCACGTGCGGATCGGGGAGGCCCTCGATGCCTTCGAGGCCCTGTTGCGTGCCGAAGAGCGTGCGGCCCCGGTCCTGGTAGAGGCGCAGTCCCCAGGCGTGCGGGTCGGGGCCGAGCTCGATCACGCGTCCGTTGGCGTCGAGATGGACCGAGCCGTTGCGCAGCGTCGCCGCCCAGACGCCGCCGTCGGACGCCGGTGCGACGTCGACCGTCCAGCTGGACGGCAATCCCCAGGCGCGGTCGTAAGCTTCGAACCTGCCTCGGCGCATGCGGATGACGCCGACGTCTTCCGACGCGAGCCAGAGATTCGGTCCGCTCACCGCGACCGATTGCAGGGCGGTCGAGCCGGCCGGCTTTCGCCAGCGCTTGACGATCCGGCCATCGAGCCGGACGGCGTACAGCGCGAACGGCGTGGTGGCGAAGAGCCACCGGCCGCCGACGGCGAGGTGGTTGACGGCCCGCTCGCGGATGCGGTCTTCGCGGCGGAACCGGCGGCCGTCGCGGGTGAAGTAGAGGCCCTCGGCCGAGGCGACGTAGAGGCCTTTCGGCGTGGTGCGCAGGTCGTTGATCATCCGGAACGGCCCCGCCACCGCTCGGAAACGCTGCCCGTCCAGGACACAGAGGCCGCCGTCGAACCCGCCGACCCACAGCTTTCCCTGGAATTCGGCCAGCGCCTCGACGTAATTGCCGCAGATCTGGCCTGGCGGGGTGAGCATTTGGTCGTTTGACCAAATGCCCTTGCCCGCGGTGGCGACGACGGTCGTGCCGTTTGCGACGACGCGTGCGGTCTCGCGCGCTCCGTGAAACAGCGGAGTCACCGAGGGGATCGACGGCGGCAGCGCTGGCGCCGCAATGCACTCTGCGGTCTCGCCCTCGAGGATGCACTCGGAATCCCGCGTGCGCGCATGAGCGATTTGACCGTTTTGGTCATTTGACCAAATCCGCAGCGTCGGCCCGATGGTGTGGACGCGGACCCGCTTGCCGGTGGCGAGATCGTACCGTTCGACGCCGCCGCCGGTCGCGGCCCAGAGGGTCGCGCCGGCGGTGGCAATGCTCTCGACTTGCGCGGTGTCGGTGAAGATCGCCGCGAGGAGAAGCGCCGCGATCATCGCGGCTCGACCTCGCGCGAGGTCTCGTTCCGCGCCATGTCCGCGACCACGACCCGCAGCGTGCCGCGCACGGGAAGATCGCCTTCGAACACGCGGCCGTCGCCGGCGAGCTCGATGCGCTGCCGCGGATCGCGGGCGAGAGCCACGGTCACACGCCGCGCCGGCTCGGCGGCGATTACGCGTACGTGCACGCCGGAGATCGCCTGCGCGGCATCGACCTCGAACTCCGGCTCCTTGCTGTCGATCGTGTACGCCGCTTTCGCCAGCTCGATGGTGTGATCGCGGCGCACGATGACCACCATCGCCTCGTAATCGCCGTCGGCGACACCGACTGGCACCAGGAAACGCAGCGTCCATTTCTCGAGGTGATCGTCCCATTTCAGGTCGCGCACCAGCCCGAACGGGAAATATGCGGTGACCTGCAGGGCATCCCGCGGCGCGTTCACCGTCAGCAGCGGATCGCCGGGCGGCATGTTCTTGCGCGACAGCGCCGCCGCGTCGGCGTTCGCCGCGACGACCTTCGCCCGCTGCTCGCGCATCTGCGCCAGTGTCAGCGCCTGCTCGCCGGCGAGCTCGCTCTCGGGCACGGCGAGGAACGACGTGTACGGGGTCACCAGGTCGTACGCCAGCCCGAGCTCGATGACCTCGTCCTTCAGCTCGTTGGGCGGATCGCGGGTCAACGCCATCTCCTCCAGCACGTCGTCGATGCGCGACTTCGCCCACAGCCGCCCCGCCCACGGGTGCGAGGCGCGCTCCGGCAGCGTGACGCTGACCGGATACGAAACCTGCCGCCCGCCGAGCGTGCCGTGCACGACCAGCTCGAGCTGCGACCCCGGGGCGCCCATCACCCGCGACGCGACGAGCAGGTCGTCGCCCGCCGAGAGATCCGGCAGCGTCCGGGGATACGTGCGCAGCAGCGTCGCGCCCCGCGCCTCCAGCGAGAGCCCGACCAGCGCGGGCGACTCGATCTGGTCGAAGAGGCGGCCCACCCGCTGCTCGATGACCTCCGGACTCTCGACGTACGTGAAGCGCCCGCGTTTGGTCGAAGCGAGCCGCGAGAGAAGCGCCTTCTCCACCTCGCTCCCGAGGCCGAAGGTGAACACGCGCGTGTCGCCGCGATCGTCGTGAGCGACCCGCAGCGCCGATTCACTGTCCGACTGGCCGTCGGTGAGGAAGAGGACGATGTGAGGCTCGGTCCCGCCGTGCTGCGCGCGGAGCGCGGCGTCGAGCGCCGCGGCGATGTTGGTGCCGCCGCCCGCGCGGATGCGATGGATGAACTGCAGCGCCGCATCGCGCGCGGTCTCGACCGGCTGCGGCTTCGTGAACAGCGGATCGACGGTGTGATCGAAGGCGATCACGTTGACGCGATCGCCCCGCCGCAACCGGCGCACGACCAGCTCGCCGGCAGCGCAGGCCTGGTCCATCGGCGGGCCGGTCATGCTGCCCGATCGATCGATCACCACGGTCACGTCCTTGCGGCTGACTTCGCTCGCCGCGACCGTCGCCGGCGCGGCCATCTGCAGCACCAGGTAGGGGTCCTGGCCCGGATCGCGATGCACGACGGCGGTCGGCTGCCACGGATCGGCGTTGACCTCGACGTCGATGATCAGGTCTCGCGTCCCCGATGGCCCGGCGAAGGCGCGCACCCGCGCGTGCCGCGCGTCGAGTCGTTCGGTGTCGAGCCGATGACTCTGCGAATCGATGCGCAGGATCGGATGCGGATCGGAGATCTCGGCGACGACGTCGCTCTCGCCGCCACCGAGCGTCAGCCGGTACTGCATCGTTCGGCCTTCGCGCGCGAGCCGCTGGCCGAAGCGGACCTCGACGCGCTTCCTCTCGCGCGGCTCGATCGGAAAGACGTTGAACGCGAAGCTTCCTTCGCCGATCTGCTCGAGCAACCCCGGGTCGCGCCTGCGGCCGACGACGTTCTCGTAGAGGTTGCGCGCCTGCTGCTTCTCGAAGACCTCGCCGACGATCTTCTGCTCGCCGTTCCAGTAGGCGAATCCTTCGACGGTCGCGCCCGCGGTGCGCAGGAGGTAGCGACCCTCGAGTCGCGCGCCCGACGTGTTTTCGAATTCCTGCTCGAGCACGGTCTCCGCATACTGGTGATCGATCGTCACCCGCACGCGCTCGGCGACCGCGCGCAGATTCGGGCTCGGCCCGGTTTGCGCGCGTTCGAACAGCGCACCCTGGGCTTGCGCGAACGAAGGGGCGGCGAAAAGGAAGAGCAATGTCGCAATGCGGTTCATCGGCGGGCTCCGGCTCCGAAAAGGGTTGAAGTCCGCCAATTCACGCCGCGTGCCGTGCCTATCCTGCCGTACTCGTTGGCTTTTCACTTGCGGCGGGATCTACGATCGATAGATCGCGGAACGACATCGCGCGTTCTGCCCCGGATGGCGAAGCGATCGCTGGACACTTTGCGGGTCCTCACACCCTGCCCACTGGCTGCCGAATTCCAGGAACCGGTTTCGCACTGCAAGGTGTGCGGACGCGACGTGCTCGATCTCTCGACCTTCACGCGCGAGGAGGCGGCGCGGCTGTTGTCGACCAGCGAACCGCCGTGCGTCCGATTCGTGCTCCGCGAAGGACGCCCGGTTTTCCGCGAGGCGTTGCGGACCGCGGCGATGGTCACGGTGCTCGCCGGCGCCGCTCAGGCAGGCGTGCGGATCGCGATCGACCCGCCGGCGCTGGTGGAAAAACTGGAAGCGGCGGTACGCCCGGGTCCGCCGACGATGACCGGCGGCGTCATCGTGCGCAACCAGGAGTGGCACTAGCGCTTGCGGCGCTTCGAGGGCTGCACGCGCGGCGGTTCGTCGTCCTGCTTGGCGTAATGCGGCGGCCACGGCGCATCGCCCTGCCCTTCCGATTTCTGCCGCGCCGACAGCTCGAGCAGCGATTCGAGCGAGCCCTTCTCCTCCTCGATCTTCGCGTGCGGATCGCCGAGCGCCGCGAAGCGCCGTGGCACCGTCTCGAGCGTGAACTCCGCAGGGTCGACGTTCGGAACTTCGTCCCAGCCGAGGGGCGTCGAGACTCGCGCGTCGGGCGTGGGCCGCACCGAATACGCGGACGCGACCGTCCGATCCTTCGCGTTCTGGTTGTAGTCGATGAACACGCCATGCCGCTCTTCCTTCCACCACTTCGACGTCGCCAGCGATGGCGCGCGGCGCTCCACTTCGCGCGCGAGCGCGAGCGCAGCCGCGCGCACGTCTTGGAAGGTCCAGCGCGGTTGAATCCGCACGTTGACGTGAATCCCGCGCGAACCCGAGGTCTTGGGAAATCCTTCCAGGCGGTGCTCGCGCAGCACCTCGCGCGCCAGCAGCGCGACCTCGCGGACCTGCGAGAAGGGCACGTTCGGGACCGGATCGAGATCGACGCGCAGCTCGTCGGGATGATCGAGATCCTCCGCGCGCACCGGGTGCGGATGCAGATCGATGCAGCCGAGGTTGACGATCCATGCCAGCTGCGCCGCATCGCGCAGCACGATCTCCCGCGCGGTGCGCCCGGAGGGAAACTTCAGCTCCACGACCTCGATCCACAGCGGCCGCGCTTCCGGCGCGCGCTTCTGGAAGAAGAATGCTCCCTCGGCGCCGTTGACGTAGCGCTTGAGCGCCATCGGCCGGCCGCCCGCTCCGCGCAGCGCGCCCGCGGCGACCGCGAGGTAGTACTTGACCAGGTCGAGCTTGGTGATCGCGCGCTGCGGGAAAAAGACCTTGTCGGGATTCGAGATCGCGACCTCGCGGCCTTCGACCTGGAGCAGCTCCTTGCGCGCCGGCACGCTTTTCAGCATACGGAGCCCGTGAAAATGGACAAGTCGCCGCAGGCAAGCGTCAACGCGCGCCGAAGATCTGCTTCAGCTCCGCAGCGGGCGTCTCCTCGAGTTGATCGTAGCGGCACTCGGACGGCGGCTTGTCCGGACGCCAGCGCTTGAAGGTGGTCGCGTGGCGGAACCGGTCGCCCTGCAGATGGTCGTAGGCAACCTCGCACACCCGCTCGATGCGCAGCGGTTCCCACGAGAGGTCTTTGCCGCGATTCCAGCGCGAAGTCGCGCCCGGCATCCGCTGCTCGCCGGCCCACGAAGCCCAATCGCGCCAGGGATGGTTCTCCGCGGCGCCGGCGCGGAGCGGCTCGAGCTCCGCGACGAGCTGCTTGCGCGCCGCGGTGGTGAACGAGGACGTCACGCCGACGTGGTGCAGCGTCCCGGAGTCGTCGTAGAGCCCGAGCAGGAGAGATCCGACCATCGTTCCCGGCCCGTTCTTGTGCCAGCGAAAACCGGCGACCACGCAGTCCGCGGTGCGGGCGTGCTTCACCTTGAGCATGACGCGCTTGTCAGGCTGGTACGCCTCTTCCAGCCGCTTGGCGACCACACCGTCGAGGCCCGCACCCTCGAAGCGGGAGAACCAGTCTCCCGCAACCGAACGGTTGCGCGTCGCCGGCGTCAGGTACAGCGGGGGCGTCGCCCGTGAGAGGATCTTCTCCAGCAGCTCGCGCCGCTTCGCCTGCGCCGTTCCGGTCAGATCCTCGCCGTCTCGCGCGAGGAGATCGAACGCGACGTACGACGCCGGCGTCTGCGAAGCGAGCAGCTTGATCCGCGATTCGGCCGGATGGATCCGCAGCAGCAGCGCGTCGAAGTCGAGATGCCCCGACGGGTCGGCGATCACGATCTCCCCATCCAGCACGCACCCCGCCGGCAGCTGCGCACCCAGCGGTCCGAGCAGCTCGGGAAAATACCGGTTCAACGGCTTCAGATCGCGGCTCTGCAGGTAGACGTCCGAACCGTCGCGGAAGACCAGCGCGCGAAAACCGTCCCATTTCGGCTCGTACAGCCACCCGTCCCCCTCGGGCAGCGCAGTCGAGAGCTTGGCCAGCATCGGCGCGATCGGCGGCTTCAACATGTGGCGAGCATATTCTGGACTGCCGCCGCTGTCCGGCGCAGGATCGGGCGATGGCGCGACCGCGGATCGCGATCGAAGACCTCCTCCTGCGCCATCGCGCCATCGACGACGAGCAGCTGCGCTATGCGCGCGATCACCAGAAGAAGGTCGGCGGCGACCTCGCCAGCCTGCTCGTCGACCTCGGCTTCGTCAACGAAGAGGTGATGCTGCGCGCGCAGGCGCACCAGCTGGGCATTCCGATGGTCAATCCGGAACTGACGCCGCCGCCGCGCGAGCTCGCCGCCGCGCTGACCGAAGCGTTGTGCAAGCGATACGGCGTGATCCCGGTCAGCGGGAATATGGAAGCGAAGCTGCTCCGCGTCGCGACCTCCGCGCCCGCGAATCCCGAACGGCTGGCGATGATCGGGCAGTTGAGCGGCTTTCGCATCGAAGCCGCAGCCGCGACCGCGGACTCGATCGCCGGGGCGATCCGGGTGGCGTTCGGCGCGCCGCCAGCGGAGGCTGAACCGGAGATTCCTCCCGAAATCCATCCCGAACCCGAGCAGCCGGACGATCTCCGCGATCGCGTCGCGCGGCTGGAGAAGATGCTCTCCACTCCGCAGTTCGCCGGGCTGCTCGCGCGGGTCGAGCGGCTCGAGCAGATCGCGGAAAAGGATCACCACGCGCTCAACGTGCTCTGCCAGGTGCTGATCGACCTCGGCTTCATCACCCGCGAGGAGCTGAAGAAGCGGCTGGGCAGCGGCTGATGGAAGTGGTCGTCTTCGTGCCCGGCTTCTTCGGGTTCGGCGCGTTCGGCCATCCGGATCGACCCCTGATCGAATATTTCGCGCGGGTCGAGGACGCCCTGCTGCGCGCACACGTGCGGCCGATGCGATTCGCGGTCCACCAGCCGCCGCCGGCGGGATCCCTCGCCGAACGCGTTCGATCCCTGCATGACAGGATCGCCGAGCTGATCGCGGCCGGCGCGCGCAAACTGCACCTCGTCGGCCATTCGAGCGGCGGCCTCGACGCGCGCCTGCTCGCCAACGAGAAGTATTCCGCGGTGCCTCCGCGCGGCGAGATGCTGGGCCGAATCGCGACGCTGACGACGATCTCCGCTCCGTTCAAGGGCACGCCGCTCGCGCGCCGGATCGGCCGCGGCGCGTGGCTGGCGGTGCCGGCGCTGTGGTTCGGCAGCATCCTCGCTTCGCGCGGCCGGCTGAGGCTCGCCGGCCAGGTGGCGACGGTGGCGAATCTGCTCAAGCGGGCCACCCTGCAGCAGCCGACGCCGACCGATCAGCTGATCGCCCAGCTCGCCGACGTCGACGACGAGACCGCGCACCAGATCCGCCGCTTTCTCGAGGACGTCTCGCGCGATCACGGCCTGGTCGACGACCTCACGCCGGAGGCGATGGGCGAGCTCAACCGCGGCCTCGAAGGCGGCGACCGCGTCGAGCCGCGCAACTTCGTCTCGGTCTCGCCGCATGCTGGCTTCTCGCCGATCGCGTTCGCCACCGCGCCCCTGCATCGCGCGCTCTACGATCTGACGTACGCGCTGACGGCGTCGCCGCCGCGCGACGGCTCGCCGGTGCCGCGAGGGCCGTGGATCGGCGCACGTCGCATCGCGCTGACCGACACGTCGAACGACGGCATCGTTCCGGCGTGGTCGCAGACGCTGCGCGGCGATGCGGCCGGGATCGTCCTCGGCGATCACCTCGACGTCATCGGCCACTACGAATCGGTCGGCGCCACCTTCCTGCGGTCCGGCTCGGATTTCGACGACGCCCGCTTCCGCGCGCTCTGGTCGGACGTCGCACTGAGCTTCACGGAACGCTGAGCGCGCGGACGCGCTCGGCGAGGCCCTCGCTGAACAGCTGGTAGATGCGCAGCGCCGCCGCGGGATGGCTGGCGAGATACATCTCGAACCGCTCGCGATCGATCCGCAGCCCGCGGACCTCGGTCGAAGCGGTCACGCGCGCCGAGGTCAGCGATTTCGTCAGCAGCGAGATCTCTCCGACGTGCGCGCCGGGGCCGAGGCTGTTGAGATGCCGCGCACCCGAGGGCCCCAGCGCATACACCTCGGCGTCGCCGTCGAGCAGGATCACGAGTCCGGGAGCATCGATGCCGGCATCGACGATCTGCTGACCCGGCGTCCAGGTCTCCTCGGTGGCGAGGCGATGCAAATCGCGCATGTCGCCGAGCGTGAGCCGGGCGAAGATCGGGATCTGCTTGAGGAACCGGTAACCATCCTGCTCGGGCGGCGGCGTCTCGCCGGCGGGCACCGCCTCCGGAGTGGCCTGCCGCGCGCGGAGCCGCTGCGCCCGCAGGCGCACGCGCTCCGCATGGCCGGCCTGACCGATCTGATCGAACAGCGAAGCGAGGAGATCGTGCAATTCGACGTCGGTGCGGCCCGTCTCGTTGTCGCGCGCCGCGTCGGCCACCAGCTGCGCGGCCTCGCTGGCGCGATTTCGCTTGAGCAGGATCTCGGCGAGCCGCTTCACCGCCGGGACGCGATCCGGGTGCTCCACCGGAACCGTGCGCAGCACGTCGGTCTCCGCGCGGGTGTTTCCCGCGTCGCGATACGCCTTCGCCGATTCGAGCCACCGCTCGCCGCGCGCCAGGACCGCCGCGCGCGCGTCGGGCTGCTTCAGCTCCTGGTAGAGCGCGGCGGCTTCCTCCACCGCTCCCGAGGCGTGCAGCGCGCGGGCGGCTTTCTGCGGCTCGCCGGCCTTCTTCCAGCAGCGCGCGGCGGAAGCGAGATCGCCCGCCTCTTCGTACAGCTTCGCCGCGTCCGGCCAGAAGCGGGCCTGCTCGTACAAACGCGCGCCGCGGGCGAAGTCCCGGGCCTGCACGTACATCCGCGCCGCCGCGTCGCGCATCTGCGGGTCCGCCTTCTGCAACGCGCTGAGCATTTGTTCGGCGATCGCGCGGCCGCCCTGCTCGTAGAGCTGCGTCGCGGCGTCGAGGTCGCCGCGATGGAGCATGCCCACCAGGATTCCGACCAGGTTCTTTTCCGAGATCACTCCGCCGACGATGCGATCGCCCATGGCATCCGCCCCCGAACAAGGCAGTGTATCTTCGGAGGCATGCCTTACCGCAAGCTGCGGGACACGAACATCCTCCGGCTGGCTGAACAGCGGTTCGACGTGCTGGTCCTCGGCGGCGGCATCAACGGAGCGGTGTCGGCGGCCGCGCTCGCGGGGCGCGGCGCGAAAGTGGCGCTGATCGATCGGGGCGACTTCGCCTCGGTCACCTCGCAGCAGTCCTCGAATCTCGCCTGGGGCGGGATCAAGTACCTCGAGACGCTCGAGCTCGGCCTGGTGCGCAAGCTGTGCCTCGCGCGCAACAGGCTGATCCGATCGTTTCCTTCGATCGTGCAGGAGATCCGCTTCTACGTCTCGCACGAGCGCGGCTTCCGGCACGGGCGCTGGAAGCTGCTCCTCGGCGCGTGGCTCTACTGGGCGATCGGCAGCTTCTTCACGCGCAAGCCGCGCCTGCTCTCGGTGCGCGACATCGCCGTCGAAGAGCCGATCGTCAATACCGCGGCGCTCGACGGTGGATTCGAATACTCGGACGCCTACCTGCACGACAACGACGCGCGCTTCGTCTGGAGCTTCATCCGCTCCGCGCTCGACCGCGGCTGCGCGGCGGCCAACTACGTCGAGGCGGTCGGATCCTCGCGATCGGAATCGGGTTGGGTCACGCGCGCGCGCGACGTGATCTCCGGCCGCGAGGTGAGCATTCATTCGAAGCTGCTGATCAACGCCTGCGGGCCGTACGCCGACGAGGTCAACGCGCGCGATCGGGTGAGCACCGTGCATCGGCACGTGTTCTCGAAGGGCATCCACATCCTCGTCGATCGGCTGACCCCCAACCACCGGGTGCTGACCTTCTTCGCCGACGACGGCCGCCTCTTCTTCGTGATCCCGATGGGCGCCAAGACCTGCATCGGCACCACCGACACCCGCGTCGAGCGGCCCGAAGTCGAGGTGACGCCCGAGGATCGGCGCTTCGTCCTCGACAACATCAACAAGCGGTTGCGGCTGCAGCGCCCGTTGGGCGATCGCGACATCATCGCCGAGCGCTGCGGCGTGCGGCCGCTGGTCGTCACCGGCGCGGGGGCGGGGGCGCGCGACTGGATGCAGCTCTCGCGCAAGCACGCCATCGAGGTCGAAGGCGATCGGATCACCATCTTCGGCGGCAAGCTCACCGACTGCCTGAACGTCGGCGAGGAGATCTGCGCGATCGTGCGAAAGCTCGGCGTCGCCCTGCCCTACGCGGACAAGGTCTGGTGCGGCGAGCCGCCGCCGGCGGTGCGCGAGGAGTACTTCCACCAGGCGCGCCTGATGGGACTCGACGCGATGACCTCGCCGCACTCGTCGGAGATGCTCTCGACGCGTCTGTGGCGCCGCTATGGAGCGGAAGCGCTCGGCCTGCTGGAAGCGATCCGCCGCGATCCGCGGATGGCGGAAGTGATCATCGAGACCAGCGAGTACATCCGCTGCGAGCTCGACGAAGCGGCGCAGCGCGAGATGGTCGTCAAGCTGGAGGACTTCCTTCGGCGGCGATCGAAGATCGCGCTCGTCGTGCGCCGCGAAGAGATCCGCTCCGCGCCCGGCCTGCGCGAAGCCTGTCGGATCCTCTTCGGCGACGACGCTGACGCCAAGATCCGCGAGTACTTCGGCGACCAGCCGGCGGCGAGGACCGCATGAAGCAGCGCCGCTAGTCGCTCTCGTCCAGCGCGCGGACGTTTTCGTGCGCCCTCAGCGCGTCGAGCACCATGCGCACGGCTTGGTCGGCACCGTGCGCGAGCGGGACCTTCGTCTTTCCCAACTGCTGGCCGCCGATCAGTCCGGCCGCACCGCCGGTTCCGTCGAGCGCGACGACCGGTTTGCCGTCGCGCAGGAGAAGACCGACCTCGCTCAACGTGCCGCCGCCGCCGCCGAGGACGATCGCGGCGTCGACGGCCATCGCGACCAGCGCGCCCTGCGCCGAGTTGACGCCGGTCGGGATCGCGAGATCGACCCATGGATTCGCTTCGTCGCGCGAGGTGCCGGGCAACAGCCCAAGGCAGATCCCGGGGCCGTTCGCCTCTTTGTACCCGCGTGACGCACCTGCCATGCAGCCGCCGAGGCCGCCGCAGACCAGATGCACGCCGGCGCGCGCGAGCGCGGCGCCCACTTCCGCCGCCATCCGCTCGCGGTCGGACCCGGGCATGCCGTCGCCGATCACGCCGATCACCGGCCGCCGCTGTTCCTGGTTCTGCTCGCCCTCCGGACGAGCGGGCGAGTGCTCCTCGCGGGCCATGCAATCAAGTTGTGCATCTGAGAGCTACGCGGTGAGGAGCGCGGGCATCGGCAGCTCCTGGCCGGCCTCGAAGACCAGGACGCCTTCGTCGACGTAGCCTTCGAGATCGTCGGCGAGCCAGCGCTGGCCGGCGCGGATCTTGTGGAAACGGACCGCGCAGCTGTCGCCGTCGTACGACACGATCACGTTGAACCTTCCCGGCAGCCGGGCCAGCTCGACCGACAGCGCGCGCGCGGTGAGAAGGCCCGCGGTCAGGAGCAGCAGCGGGCACGACATCACCAGCCGCGCCGGGAACATCGCCTCCATCCGCAGCTTGTTCGCGCTGCACTCGAGCCCCGTCTGATCGGGAAAATCGCTCGGGCTCAGGTGCGGCTTCTTGACGAATCCGCGCAACAGCACGCACCCGCCGGTCTCGACGATCTGGACGTCCGGGCCCTTTCCGGCCGCGGGAAAATCGGCCTCGACCTCGCGGCTGCGCAAGTCGGTGAGGTAACCCTCCATGCGGCGGTTCAGCCTCATCGCCTGAAGTTTAGGCCTTGCCCGTGCCTGAGCGCACATAAAAAGTCATGTGCCCCAGACGGTGACCACCACTGTTCGCGTGTGAGCAGCCCGCCGGTGCTCCCAGAGGTAGACTGCCTGCCAGGTGCCGAGGGCGAGCTCCCCGCCGGCGACCGGGATCGACTCGGAGGTCCTGGTCAGCGCCGCGCGGATGTGCGCCGGCATGTCGTCGGGCCCCTCGGCGTCGTGCTCGTAATCCGCGCTCTCCGGAGCGAGCCGCGCGAGAAACCGCTGCAGATCGCGCTGCACCGCGGGGTCCGCGTTTTCCTGGACCACCAGCGATGCGCTGGTATGCTGCACGAACACGTTACACATCCCCGTCCGCACGCCGGAAGCCTTGACAACGCGCGCGATCTGCGCGGTCACGTCGTGCAACCCCGGGCCTCGCGGCTCGATGCGGACGTGTTCCTGGTGCGTCTTCACACCGGATCCCAGCGCGGGTGCCGCCCGTCGTCGACGCGGCCGACGAGCTTTTCCTGCGGGCGGAAGCGCGACTTGTATCGCAGCGATTCACAACCTTCGACGCAGTAGCCGAGATAGACGTGCGCGATGCCGCGCCTCCGCGCGTATTCGATCGCGCGCAGGACGTTCAGCGTTCCCAGCGAAAGCCGGCTGCGCGAGGGGTCGTGGTAGCAGTACACCGCGGAGAGCGCGCGCGGCGTTTCGTCGGCGATGCCGATGCCGACCAGCGTCTCTCCTTCCCAGTAGCTGAACTCGCGCGCCGCCGGGTGCGGGAAGCAGAACTGCATCGCGTACGACTCGACGCCGATCCGATCCGGCTTCCAGCCGCGCTCGACTTCGCGCGACGCGTGCCAGCGGCGGTAGAGCGCGAGGCGGACGTCGTCGACCTGCGGCGCGCCCACTTCCATGCGCACGTGCGCGGCGCGCCGCATCACGCGCTTCAGATTCGGCGACGCAACGAACGCCTGCACCGGCACGCGGACCGAGACGCATTCCGAGCAGCCCTTGCAGACCGGCCGGAAATAGACCGGCCCGAACCGCCGCCAACCGCGCTCGAGCAGGTGCTCCAGCTCCTCGGGACTGACGCCGGTCATGAGGAGCGTCTCGGTCGTCGACTGGAGACCCGGCAGGTACGGACACGGTTCCGGACCGGCGATGCGATGCTGCAAGAGGCGCACGAGCCGATTCTAACGCGAGCGGGTAGACTTCACGCCATGGACGCGGTCGAACGTATCGTGGCGCTCCTTTCCGATGACTCGCCGCGCAAACGGATCGCCGCCGCGGTCGTCCTCGGTGAGCTGGGTGCGAAGGCGCCGCCGGTGATCTCGGCGCTGTCGAAAATGGCGCGCGACGAGCTCTCAGCGATCGCCGAGCCCGCGGTCGAAGCGCTCGGCAAGCTGGGCGCCCGCGGTGCGCTGCCGGTCCTGCTCGACGCGCTGGAGCGGAAGGACCTGTCGCACGCTGCGTCGGAGGCCATCGCCGCGCTGGGAGAGGACGTGCTGCCGGCGCTGCGCGATCGGATGGCGAAGGCCACGCCCGAGATGCGCGCGGCGGTCTCCGGCCTGCTGCCCGCGCTGCGTGGATCGTTTGCGATGGTGCTCGACGGACTGCGCGGCCAGCCGTGGGACGCCGTCAGCAAGGTCGCGCTGTCGGTACGTCAAACGGCGCGCGGCGCTTCTCCCGCCGAGCGCAAGGCGATGGCCAGGCAGGCGACGTCGCTGATCAAGAAGCTGCGGGACGACGAGCCGGCGCTGCGCGGGACGATCAAGATCCTCGGCTACCTCGAGCTGCCGGAGACGGTGAGGTCGATCGAGCCGTTTCTCTCCTCGCGGCAGACCGCGGCCGTGCGCATCGAGGCGATCACCGCGCTTCGCTTCGCGCTCGGCCGGAAGCCGGCCTCGAAACCGCTGCACACGCTGATCAAGCTGCTCGAGGATCCCGACGCGCTCGTCGCGCGCGCCGCGCGGGACACGCTCACCGTAGTGCCCGGCGTGACGCCGTCGGAGCTGCTGCGGCTCGCGCAAGCCGGCGGCGGCGAGCTGGCGCTTTGGGCGATCGAGCGGCTTCGCGCGCTCGGCGCTTCAAAGGAGCTCGCCTCGCTCGCGGGCGGCGCCGATCGGGGGCGCGCCGAAGCGGCGGTTCGAGCGCTGAGCGAGCTCCCCGGAGCGGGACCGGTCCTCGTCTCGGCGATGGCATCGGTGAAAGAGGAAGCCGGCGCGCACGCCCTCGCCGAGGCGCTCGAGCGGGTGCAGATCTCGCCGAAGGAAGTGGCCAGGCTGAGGACTGCCGGCGCGGCGATGCTCAAGAAGAGCTTCGCCATCGCGCGGCGGCAGCTCGAGGCGGTCCGGCGCGCCGATCCGCAGGGATGGGCGCAATTGCTGCGCGACGCTGCGCGCAAGTCGCCGCATCCCGAGGCGGTCTGGGAATTGCTGGCGAGGTCGAACCAGGGGACGCCGCAGGATCGTTACATGCACGCGAGCCTCTTGCTGCGTGGTTCGTCGCTCGATCCACATCCCCGCGCGCGGCAGTCCGATCCCGCGCTCGCCGAGCTGGAAAAGCTGGCGGCCTCCGGGTTCGCCCTCGCGGCATCGATCTCGAAGGACCGATCGCTCGGCGACGACGCGCGCTATCACGCCGCCTTTCACTTCGCCGAGCACGCTTCGCCGGAGGTGCGCGCGCAGGGCATCGCGCTGCTCGAGGAGTTGAGCGGACGCCGCGGCAAGCTTGCGAAAGCCGCTCGGAACAAGCTGTCGCTTTTGCGCGCATGAACCTGCTCCTGCTGCGGCCCGAGGAGATTGCGCCGGATGGGACCGCGCGGCTCACCGGCCGCCGGCTGCTCCACGCGCGCGAAGTTCTGCGCGCATCGGCGGGCGACGAGCTTCGCGCGGGCGTGCTCGGCGGTCCGCAGGGAAGCGCGGAAGTCCTCGCGCTTTCCACGACCGAGCTGGTGCTGCGCGCGACTTTTTCCGAGCCGCCTCCGCCGCGCCCGGGCGTCTCGCTGCTGCTCGCGATTCCGCGGCCGAAAGCGCTGCGGAAGGTCCTGCCGGCGGTCGCATCCCTCGGAGTCGATCGCCTGGTGTTGATCAACGCCAACCGCGTCGAGAAGAGCTACTTCGATTCGAGGGTGATGGCCTCGATCGAGGAGCTGCTCCTGCTCGGGCTCGAGCAGGCGCGCGACACGATCCCGCCGGAAGTGATCGTGCGCGAACGCTTCCGCCCGTACGTCGAGGACGAGCTCGATTCGATGTTTCCCGATCCGGTACGCCTCCTCGCCCATCCGGCCGCCGCGGCACAAACGCCGCCGGCGGCCGGCCGCGCGGTGCTTGCGATCGGGCCGGAAGGGGGATGGGTCCCATTCGAGATCGCGCTGCTCGAGCAGCATGGCTTCACACCCTTCACGCTCGGCCCGCGCACGCTGCGCGTCGAGGTCGCGGTTCCTTACGTGCTGGGCGCGATCAGCCGATCGAGGATCAACCCATAGAACCGCTCCGACTCGCTGCTGAAGCTCCAGCCGAGGTGAACGTCGCACTTGCCGCAGTCCGCGATCTGCCAGGCGAAGCCCGGAAACCATCCCCAGTACGACGACTGCTCGCTGACCAGCCGGCATCCCGGCGCATCGCGGAACCCGCCGATGACGTATTCGATCCCGGCCGGATTCACGAACGCGCGCGTCTCGGCGCCGTCGAGCGGAATGCGCTGCCGCGCGATGCCGTGTCCGCACGCGGCGCAGCGCCACACCGGCTCGACCGCGGCGACGCCGCCGGTCTCAGGCGCCTCTTGTCGTTCTCCGCGCAGCACCGGCCTAGCGCGGCAAGCGCCCCTTCAGATCGGCGGGCGCACGCGCTTCCGCGATCAGGGCGCGGGCGTTGTCGACCTGGCCCCATGTGTTCCAGAGAAGCACGCCGCGCACGCGATCGCGATCGAGATAGTAGACGACACCCTCGCGAAACGGCGTCTTCCAGTCGGCGACGGTCCGGTGGCGCGCGTCGATCTCGCCGACTGCTTCGTAGCCGAGATCGAAGAGATCGGAATAGAAGAACGGCAGGTGGTCGTAGCGCACCCTCGCGCCGGCCATCGAACGGCCCGCCGCCGCGCCCATGGTGTTGGCGTTGTCCTCGTGCTCGACCCGGATTCGCCTGCCGAGCGCGGGATTGGCGAAGTTCGCGACGTCGCCGGCGGCGTAGATGTCGGGGTCCGAAGTCTGCAGCGCGTCGTTCACGTCGACGCCGTCGCTGACAGTCAGACCCGCCTGCCTGGCGAGATCGATCGCGGGAACGATGCCGATGCCGGCGACGATCGCGTCCGCCTCGATGCGGCCGGTCCTGGTCACGACCGCGGCGCCCTCGATACCGCTGACGCTCTCCCGCGCGCGCACGTCGACGCCCTTCTCCCGATAATAGTCGGTGACGAACGCGGTCAGATCGTTTGGAAAAGCGCGGGCGCAGACGCCGTCCTCGGGGAACACCATGGTCACTTTCTTGCCGTTCTGCGCCAGCGCAGAGGCGATTTCCGAGCCGATGAAGCCGCCGCCGATCACCGCGACGCGGTCGCCGCCGATCTTTCGCAAATTTCGATAATCGTCGAGCGTTCGGAAATAGATCACGTCCTTGCCGAACGGCAGCTGTCGCGGCGACCCGCCGGTGGCGAGCAGGAGCTTGCGGTAGCGGTGGGTATCGCCGCGATCGTCGCGGACCACGTGCGCCTTTCCCTCGATCGAAACCGCGCGGCGTCCCGGGAGGAGCTCGAGGCCCTGCGGCAGATCGAGCCACACGCTCTCTTCCGGCTTCCCCTGCGTCCAGAGCGCTTTCGAGAGCGGCGGGCGCGCGTAGGGCTTGTGCGACTCGGCGCCGAGGATACCGATCTTTCCGGCGGCGTCGACTTCGCGGATGCCTCTCGCTGCAGCGGCGGAGGTCATGCCGCCGCCGACGATCAGATAGTCGAAGTCGGGCATGCGTGAAGGATGCCCGAACGCGTCAAAGGTTCCCAGCCCGCCGTCGCGGATGCGTTGCGTTATGGTGTGCGTGTGCTGCCCTCGACCGCGACGCCAGACGCAGCGCGGCTCGTCGCGACGCGGGCGGCACGCGGATTCGCGGACGGGATCGCCAGCGTGCTCCTGGCGAGCCATTTGACGCGGCTCGGCTTCTCGGCGCTGGAGGTCGGCGCCATCGTCACCGCGACGCTGCTCGGGTCCGCGCTGCTGATGCTCGCCGTCGGTCTCGCCGGCCACCGCTGGCCGCGGCGCGCGGTTTTGCTCGGCGCCTCCGCGCTGATGTTCCTGACCGGCCTCGGCTTCTTTTCCGCGACCCGGTTCTGGCCGCTGCTGGCGATCGCCTTCGTCGGCACGCTCAATCCGTCGTCGGGCGACGTGACGCTCTTCCTTCCGACCGAACAGGCGGTCCTCGCCGAGACGGTCGCGCCGCGCGATCGGACGGAGATCTTCGCCTGGTACAACCTCGCGGGGGCGCTCGCCGGCGCGCTGGGAGCGCTGGCCGCCGGCGGTCCCGAGCAGCTCGCGCGCGTGATGCAGATCCAGGTCGACCAGGCCGAGCGGCTGGGCTTCATCGTCTACGCGATCATCGGCGCGATCAGCGCCGTCCTCTATCGCGAGCTCAGCCCCGCCGTCGAGCCGCCGCCGCGGGAGAAGACGGCGGCGCTCGCGCAGTCGCGGAGCGTCGTGCTCCAGCTCGCAACACTCTTCAGCCTCGACTCGTTCGGCGGCGGATTCATCGTGCAGTCGCTGCTCGTCCTCTGGCTCTTCCGCCGTTTCGCGCTGCCGGTGACGACGGCGGCGGCGATCTTTTTCGCGGTGAATCTGCTCGGCGCGATCTCCCAGCTGATCTCGGCGCGCGTCGCGCAGCGGATCGGGCACGTGCGGACGATGGTCTACACCCACCTCCCTTCGAACGCCTTCGTCATCCTCGCGGGAGTGATGCCCACGCTGCCGCTCGCCGTGCTGTTCCTGCTCCTGCGATCCGCGCTCTCGCAGATGGACGTCCCGGCGCGCCAGGCCTACGTGATGGCGATGGTGCCGCGCGAGGAGCGCGCGGCGGCGGCGAGCGTGACCAACGTGCCGCGCAGCCTCGCGGCCGCGGTGGCGCCGCTGATCGCCGGCGCGCTGCTCGATCGAACGACGTACGGATGGCCGCTGATCTGCGCCGGCATCCTCAAGGCCGCGTACGATTTGCTGCTGTTCGCGCAATTCGCCCACCGCAGACCGGACGAGGCGGCGTAGAGTGCGCCGCCATGAAACGCATCCTGGTCACCGGAGCGGTGGGACAGATCGGCTCGGAGCTGACGGTCGCGCTCCGCCAGCGCTACGGCGATTCCGCGGTGGTGGCGAGCGACGTCAAGCTCCCCTCCGATCCGGCGCTGCGCGACAGCGGGCCCTTCGAGTTCATCGACTGCCTCAACCCGCACCACATCACCCGGGCGATGCAGATGCATCGCATCGACACCATCTTCCATCTCGCCGCGCTGCTGTCCGCGGTCGGCGAGACGCGGCCGCTGCAGGCCTGGCAGCTGAATGTCGACGGAGTCGTCAACATGCTCGAAGCCGGTCGGCAATACGGCTGCGCGCTCTTCTTTCCCAGCTCGATCGGCGCGTTCGGTCCGGAGACTCCGCGCAAGAAGACGCCGCAAGTCACGATCCAGCGCCCGACCACCATGTACGGTGTCACGAAAGTCGTCGGGGAGCTGCTCTGCGACGACTACCACCGCCGCTTCGGCATGGACACCCGCGGGCTGCGCTTTCCCGGATTGATCTCCTACAAGACCGATCCCGGGGGCGGCACCACCGACTATGCGGTCGACATCTACCGGCAGGCGATCGCGCACAAGCAGTACACCTGCTATCTGCGCGCCGATTCGCGGCTTCCGATGATGTACATGCCCGACGCGATCCGCGCGATGATCGAGCTGATGGAAGCGGAGCCCGGCAAGCTCAAGCACCGGAACGCCTACAACCTCGGCGCCATCGACTTCACGCCCGCCGAGCTGGCCGATTCGATCCGCGCGCACATTCCCGACTTCCGCATCGACTACGCCGTCGATCCGCGCCGGCAGTCGATCGCCGACTCGTGGCCCGAGACGCTAGACGACTCGGCCGCGCGCGAGGAGTGGCGGTGGTCGCCGCGCTATTCGCTTGCGGCGATGACCGAGGACATGCTGCGCCAGCTTTTGTGAATATTTATATAGGAGATTTTGCAACATGCCGCTTGCGAAATTCGTACAGGATTTGGAAACGCAGCTCCGCGAGCTCGACAACGCCGGCACCGCGAAAGGCGCCGAATCGATCGTGGTGAAGGTGCTACCGGCGCGCGAAGGGCGCGGGCCGCGCTTCGTCCTCGAGGGTGAGGGCGATCGCGAGTTCATCCGGATGAACTCGAACTCCTACCTCGGGCTCACCCTGCGTCCCGAGCTGGCGCGCGCGGAAGAGACGGCGGCGCACGCGTACGGAGTCGGACCCGGCGCGGTGCGGTTCATCAGCGGCACGTACCAGCCTCACGTCCGGCTCGAGGCTGCCCTGGCCCAGTTCCACGCGCGGCCGGCGGCGATGGCAGCGGGCTCGGCGTACACCGCGGTGGCCGGAGTCCTCTTCAGCCTCTCGACACCGGAGACGGCGCTGATCAGCGACGAGCTGAACCACAACTGCATCGTCAACGGCATGAAGCTGGCGCGCGCCAAGCTGCGCAAGATCTACCCGCACCTGAATCTGCAGGCCTTGCAAAACCAGCTCGAGGAGTGCGTCGGACAATGCGACAGCGCGATCGTCATCACCGACGGCGTCTTCAGCATGCGGGGCGATCACGCGCCGGTAGATCGGATCCAGGAGATCGTCGCCCGGTTCGACGGCCGCTTCGCTCGCGGCGTGGTGCTGGTCGTCGACGACTCCCACGGCGTCGGTGCGTTCGGCGCCACCGGCCGCGGGACCGAGGAGATCACCGGCGGCCGCGCCGACGTCCTGGTCGGCACGCTCGGCAAGGCGATCGGCGTCAACGGCGGGTACATCTGCTCGGACGGGAGCGTGATCCGGTACCTGCGCGAGAAGAACCCCTTCTACATCTATTCCAATCCGATCGCGCCGGGCGAGGCCGCCGCCGCGCTCGCGGCGCTCGAGATCATCCGCAACGGCGCGCGATTGCTCTCGCACCTGCGCGAGATGACCAGGCGCTTCCGGGACGGCATCAAGACCCTCGGCTACGAGACGATCGACGGCCAGCACCCGGTCGTCCCGCTCCTCGTGCGCGACACCGACCGCACCCGCGCGCTGGTGCGGTTCCTGCGTGAGAGCGGAGTGCTCGCCACCGGCCTCAACTATCCGGTGGTCCCGAAGGGCGAACAATTGATCCGCTTCCAGGTTTCCGCCGATCATACGGCGTCGGACATCGACGAGGTGCTCGCCGTGCTTTCGCGGTTCCGGAGCCGATGATGTACGCAGACCGCGTTGCCCGCCTCGGCACCGAGAATGCGTTCCGGCTCGGGCCGATGATCGCGCAGGCAGAGTCGCGCGGGCTGCGCGTCATCCGCTGCAACATCGGCGAGCCGGATTTTCCTTTGCCCGATCACATCCGCGACGAGATCAAGCGCCAGCTCGACGCGGGCAACACGCACTACTGCGAGCCGCAGGGCGTGCTCTCGCTGCGCGACGCGGTGGCACGGCACATGCGCGCGCAGGGCATCGACGCCGCGCCCGAACGCGTGGTGATCTTTCCGGGAGCGAAGGTTCCGATCGGATTCGCGCAGCAGACGTATGCGAATCCGGGCGACGAGATCATCTATCCCTCGCCCGGATTTCCGATCTACGAGTCGTTCACCGGCTTCATCGACGCGGTGCCGGTGCCGCTCTACCTGCGCGAGGATCGCGGCTTCGCGTTCGCCGCCGAGGATCTCGCGCGGCTGATCACGCCGCGGACGCGGCTGGTCTATCTCAATTTCCCCTCCAATCCGACCGGCGGCGTTCCGTCGCCGGAAGATCTGGACGGCATCGCCGAAGTCCTCCGTACCAGGCTTCCCCCGGGCGCCCGGGTCTTTTCCGACGAGATCTACGAGGACATCGTCTTCGACGGGGGACACCGATCGATCGCCGCGCTTCCGGGCATGTCGGAGCGCACGATCGTCGTCTCCGGCGTCTCGAAGAGCTACGCCTGGACGGGCGGCCGCGTCGGCTGGGCGCTCCTGCCGACCGTCGCGGAGGCGCAGGTCTTCCGCAACCTCAACATCAACTACTTCTCGTGCGTTGCCGCGTATACCCAGGAAGCGGCGCGCGTCGCGCTGGACTCGCCGCTGCGCGCGCCGACCCTGAAGCGGATGGTCGATTCCTTCCGCGAGCGGCGCGACCTCGTCGTCGAGGGGCTCAGCCGCGTCGAGGGGATCCGCTGCGCGCTGCCGCCGGGCGCGTTCTACGTCTGGCCGAACGTGCGCGGGGTCTGTGAGAAGCTCGGCGTCTTCGCCGCGCACGGCGAGCTCCCCGAGGACGAGCGCGCGCGCACGACACCGGTGACGCTGTTCCAGATGTTCCTGCTCATGCGCCACGGTGTGGCGACGCTGGACCGCAAGTCGTTCGGGCGCATCGGCGCCGACCGGGAGCAGTTTCTGCGCCTTTCGGTCGCGACCGGCATCGCCGACCTGCGCGAGGCGGTGCAGCGCATCGCGCAGGCCGCGCGGGATCGCGCGGGATTCGAGGCCTTCATCCGCGAGACCGCGCAAGCGCGGCCATGGTGAGGGTGAGCTGACGCGTTGGACGACGATGTTGCCGCAATGGCGTCGACCGAGCATCACCGGCTCTCTAACGACGTGAGCGTGTACCGGCCGCAGCTCGCGACGCTCGTCCCGGCGCCTCCCGATGGCGACGATTGGCTGCACGAGATCAAGTACGACGGGTACCGGATCGGATGCCGCGTCGCGCGCGCCGGCGTACGGCTCCTGAGCCGCAAGGGGAACGACTGGACGCGTGATTTTCCCGAAGTCGCGGCGGCCGCTCGCAGCCTTCCCGTGTCCAGCGCCCTCCTCGACGGCGAGATCGCGGTCCTCCTCGCCGATGGGCGCACCAGCTTTCAGGCGCTGCAGAACTGGATCGCCGGGGACCGGCGCGGCGAGCTGGTCTATTTCGTCTTCGACGCGCTCGAGCTCGACGGCCGCGATCTGTCACGCATGCCGCTGCGCGATCGCACGCGCGCGCTCGCGGCAGCCGTTCCGCGGACCGGCATGGTCCGTCTCGCGCAGCACTGGCTCGGCGGCGGCGCGTCGGTCCTTCGCGAGGCCTGCCGGCTCGGTTTCGAAGGGATCGTCTCCAAGCGGCTCGATTCTCCCCGCCACGAGGGGCGTAGCACGGCGTGGGTCAAGACGAAGTGCGTCCGCCGGCAGGAGTTCGTCGTCGGCGGTTTCACCGAATCGTCCCGCGAGCCCGGCAAGGCGATCGGGGCGCTGCTCGTCGGCGTGAACGAGGCGGGCAAGCTTCGATTCGCGGGCAAGGTCGGCACCGGCTACACGCGCTCCGCGGCGCGGTCGCTGCGCGCGCGCTTCGAGCCGCTGCGCACGCGCGAGTGCCCGTTCGACGAGCGGCCGCCGGGCTGGCTCGGGCGGAACGCGCGCTGGGTGAAACCGGCGTTGATCGCGGAGGTCATGTTCACCGAGTGGACCGAAGGCGGAAACCTGCGCCATCCGTCCTTTCAGGGACTGCGCGAGGACAAGGCGCCGCGCGAGGTCGGCCGCGAGCGGCCCGCCGTTCGCGGGATTTCGCTCAGCCATCCGGAGCGCGTCGTCTTTCCCGCGGAGGCCCTCTCCAAGCTCGACCTGGCTCGCTATCACGACCGCGTCGCCGAGCGTGAGCTGCCGCACCTGCGCGGGCGGCCGCTCACGCTCCTGCGCTGCCCCGGCGCGATCGGCGACGACTGCACGTTCATGAAGCACTCCAAGGTTTGGGCCCCCGATGCCCTGCGGCGAGTGCGGATTCAGGAGAAGAAGAAGCTCGGCGAGTACCTGATCGCCGATACTCCCGAGGCGGTGCTCGCGCTGGTGCAGATGGACGTGATCGAGTTCCATACCTGGAACACGCGCGACGAGGCGGTCGAGCTGCCGGATCGAATCGTGATCGATCTCGATCCGGGTCCGGAGGTGCGATGGCGCCAGGTGGTCGGGGGCGCGCGGCTCTTGCGGTCGGCGCTGCGGGCCCTCGGTCTCGAGAGCTTCGTCAAGACCACCGGCGGCCGCGGGTTGCACGTGGTGGTGCCGCTCGCTCCGGAGCGCGACTGGACCGACTGTCTCGCTTTTTCGCGCGACCTGGCGCGGGCCGTCGAGCGACAGCATCGCGCGTCGTACACCACGGAGTACGCGAAGGCCGGGCGGGAGAAGAAGATCCTGATCGATTACCTGCGCAACAACCGGACCAACACCTCGATCGCGGCGTACTCGCCGCGGGCGCGGCCGGGCGCGCCGGTTTCGGTCCCGATCGCGTGGGACGAGCTGTCGGCGCGTCTCGATCCGCTGAAATTCACCGTACAGACGGTGCCGCGGCTGCGCGCCGACCCGTGGAAGGAATACTGGAAGAGTCACCAGCGGCTGACGGCCCAGGCGCTCGCGGCGGTCGCCGGCCTCTGATTTGGTCATTTGACCAAATCAGATCACAGCGGCCCGCGCAGGACCGGCGCGGCGTGCAGCTTGCCGTCGCGCTCGCGCAGCAGGGCGACGATCCGGCCGGCGATCAACGCCCGAAGCGGCGCGTGCGGGTCGGGAAAACCGTCGGGCAATTTCCACTCGGGCGCCGTCGGCGGCCGGCGCTCGATGCCGCGGCCGCCGCGCAGGAGGGCCAGCTCGCGCTCGTCGATCTCGACCGAGGGACACCAGGGATAGAGCTGCGCGCCGCGGATCAGCTCGCGGCCGTCCCGGGGATCGGACCACGGCCCGATCGCGGTCCGGTGCAATTTGGTCAAATGACCAAATGCGCCAGTGGCACGCCCGAGGTCCCGCGCGAGCGAGCGGACGTAGTACCCGCCGCCGGTGACGATCTCGAGCACGCTGCCGCGGGGGAGGTCGTGCGAGCGCCAGCGCGCCGAGTGGAGATACACGCGCGAAGGCGGCAGGACGACGGTTTCCCCCCGGTGCGCCTTCCGGTACGCGCGTTCACCGTCCACGCGCTTGTTGCTCGTCGACGGGGGGACCTGCTCGCGCCAACCGACGAACTGCTCCAGAGCGGCGGTGAGGTCCCGCTCGGTCACCGTAAGCGATTTGGTCGATTTGGTCATTTGGCCAAGAGAGTCTCCGCTGTCGGTCTCGCTGCCCCAGGCGATCTCGGCGACGTACGTCTTGGGGATCGGGTGCAGCAGATCCATCAGGCGCGTCGCCTGTCCCGCGAGGATGAGCAGCAGCCCATCGGCGAACGGATCGAGCGCGCCGCCGTGGCAGGCCGGCAGCTTGTCGCGCCGCAGGCCCGACGCGCGCACTTCTTCCATGAACGCCTGCACCAGCGAAAAGCTGGTCTGCCCGGCGGGCTTGTGGACGAGGTAGATCCCCGGAGTCATCCCGGCGGATCTACTTGTGCAGCGCGGCGAGCACCCGCTGGCGCGAGTAGTCGCCCAGGCGTCGGGCCGCACTTTCGTATTCGCGCAGCGCCTCGCCCGAGGGAGGCTGTTTCGCCGCCAGCGCGAGCAGCACCTCGGCCGATTCGTAATCGCCGAGTCGGGCCGCCTGGCGGATGAGGTCGACCTGCGACGACTCCGGCAACCGCTGGGCCGCGATCAGCGCCTTCAGCGACCGGCTGCGCTCGTAATCCCCCGAGAGCGTCGACGCGGCACGCAGGTATTCGGACGGATCGACCGGATGGCGGCCGGCGAGAGCGATCAACAGGCCCGACTTCTCGTAGTCGCCGCGGATCGTCGAGGCCGACTCGAGCACGCCGCGGGTGAGCGCGGGTGAAAGCGTCGACTGATCGGCGAGGACGTGCAGCACGCGCGCATGCTCGTAGTCGCCGGAGATCCCGTTGCACGCGCGCAGGAACGCCTCGCGCGCAGCGTCGCTGTCGAGCCGTGCCCTGGCGGCCACGGCCTTGAGGATCTCGGCGCGGTCGTAGTCGCCGTGCATCCGCGACGCGCTCTCGACCACCGCGATCGCGGTCGACTCCTGCATCGGGTCGGCCTCGATCAACAGCGACAGATAACGCCGCAAGGCGTAGTCCGACTGCAGCTTGCCGGCCTGCTCGAGCACGCCGCGGGCGCCCTGCTCGCGATAGAGCCGCGGGAACCGCGCCTCGGCGGTCCACACCCTGCTGCCGTCGTTCGAAACGATGTGCTGGCTGAAGTTGCCGCTCGGCGCCGAGGGCGGAGACGGTGGAGTCGGCGGCGTCGGAGGCGTGGGCGCGGAAGGCGGCGTCGGCGGCGTGGGCGCGGAAGGCGGCGTCGGCGGGACCGGGGCGTACACGTCGCCGCTGCTCGAGCTCACCGAGACGCTCGACTGCGCGACCGCGCGCCGCGCGCGACGGACCGGCGACGGCGTGGGAAGCGGCTCGGGCGCGACCGCCGGCTCCGGCTCCGGGACGGTCGCCATGACGGGCTCGGGTGCCCTCGCGCGCTCGGCGCGCACCGCCGCGAGCGGCAACACCAGACACGCCGCCCCGCACGCCACTCCGATGGCGCGCCGCGCGCTCAGCGGCCGCCGGTCACGGCGCGGATCGAGCACCGCCAGCAACCGGCCTTCGAGCTGCGACCGGCGCGCCATCGCCAGCGCAGTGGCCGGCGCCCCGTCGCGCAGCGCGGCGCGCGCGACGTCGAGCAGGTTGGTCGCGTAGTCAGTCGGCCGCGCCCCGGCCTCGAGCACGGAGTCGTCGCATGCCCGCTCACGCTCGGCCCGCATCGCCGCCGCCGCGGCCCAGGCGAGCGGATTCACCCAGTGGACGGCGCAGGCGACGCGCGCGACCAGCTGCGTGGCGGCGTCGCGGCGGGCGACGTGCGCGAGCTCGTGCACCAGCACCGCGCGCTTTTGCGCATCGGACCAGCGCGACGCCGCCGGCGGCAGGACGACGACCGGACGGAGCGATCCCCAGGTCGCCGGCACTTCGATCTCCGCGCTCTCGAGCAGCGTCACTTCCCCCCGCACGCCGAGGCATGCGGCCGACTCGACCAGCAGCCGGCGCCACGCCGGATCGACGATCTCAACCGCGCGCCGACCCATCGCGCGCAGCTGCAGCGATCCGGCGGCGATGCGCAAGAGCAGCGCGAGCGCGCCCGCGAGCCAGACGAACGGCGCCACGCGCCGCCAATCGATCGGCCGGCGAACACGCTTCAAAGGCGCGGCGGGCACCAAAGCCTCGCTCACCGTCGGGGGCCGCGCCACGACGGCCCGGACAGGCGCGACGGGCACCGGCATCCGCGCGACCGAAGGGACCGGCTTCGCCCGACGCGCCGGCAGCGCGACCACGCGCACCGACGGCAGGACGACGATGGCCGCCGGCAACAACAGCGCGCCCGCCAGGGCCGCCGTCCAGATCAGATGCCGCGTCGCCGCCGAAGCCCGCCAGGCCACGACGGCTGCCGCCCCACCCGCCGCGAGCACCACCGCCGCCTTCCACCAAAGAACCAGCAGGGCGTCCATCAGCGTCCCTCCTTGCGCGCGTGGTCGATCAACTCGCGCAGCCGATCGAGATCCTCCGGGTCGAGCCGGCGATCCTCGAGCAGCGCCGCCACCGCCTCGCGCGTCGACCCGCCGAAGAACGTCCGCACCAGCCGCTGCAGCGCGGATCGCCGCGCCTTGGAAGGTGCAACGGTCGGAATGTAGACGTATTTCGCCCCTTCCTGAACGTGGCGGAGCTGCCCTTTCTCCTCCAGCCAACGAAGCATGCCGCGGACCGCCGAGTAGGTCGGCGGGTCGGCGAGCTGCGCCCGCACTTCCGCGACCGTGGCCCGTCCCAGCCGATAGACCGCGTCCATGATCTGCCGCTCGCGCCTGCCCAGCTCCATGCCTGCTCCCGGAGGTGCTAATCCATTAGCACGTATCATAGTGCTAATCCATTAGCACCGGCGCTGTCAAGCCCCCCATACCCGCGGCAGATCGCGCAGGCGGCGCCAGAAGGCCAGCGTCTCTTCCGCAGCGCGCCGCGGCGTGAACTGCAGCGCGCGCTCGCGTGCAGCCAGGCCCAGCTCGCGCGATTTGGTCAAATGACCAAGAACCCCGGCCAAGGCGTCGCCGATGGCCCCGGCGTCGTCGGGATCGACGATGCGCCCGGTCTCCGCCGTCACCAGCTCGGCAGGCGCGCCGGCGGCGCCCGCGATCACCGGCACTCCGCACGCCATCGCCTCCAGCACTCCGCGGCAGGCGCCGTCGTTGCCCTCGCGGAGCCAGACCGCGACGTCGAGCGCCCGGTACGCCTCCACCAGCCCCGGCCCCCGCAAATACCCGCCGAAGACGACGCGGTCGGAGATCGCCAGCTCCCGCGTCAAGGCGCGCAACGGCTCCTCCTCCTCGCCGCGGCCGACCAGCACCAGCCAGGCGTCGCGCACCTCGCGCAAGGCGCGCACGAAGGCGCGCAGCAGCGTGCGGTGGCCGCGCTCCGGCTTCATCCGCGCGACGATGCCCGCGAGCGGCGCCGCCGACGGAATTCCCCATCGCGCGCGCAGCTCCGGCGAGCGCCCCGGCGAAAACCAGTGTCCGTCGACGGACCCGTAGACGGTCGCGACCCGCTCCTTGGCCAGCTGACCAAGAAGCAACCGGCGGTACGACTCGCAGTGAACGACCACCCCGTCGCTGCGCCGCAGCGCCCAGAGCCGCCGCCGCAGGAACCCGGGCTCGAGGTCGATCCGCCGCTGCGCCGCTCGCACCAGGCGCAGATCGGGAGCGCGCCGTGAGGCGAGCAGCGAGACGAAGTGATCGTGGGCAAACGCGGCGTGGAACAGGTCGAATCGCCCCGACCGCGCCCACTCCCGGAGCAATCGCACGTCGCGAACCAAGTCGCGAATCCGCACCTTCCGCGACAGCCGCAGCTCCTGCTCCCACGGCACCCCGGCATGGGCGAGGTGCTCGCCGAGATTCTCGCCCGGCCGCACCGTGTCGCCGCCGAAGCGCGCGTCGAGACCGAGAGAGCGCAGCTCGCGGGCGAGCGAGATCAATCCTTCCGCCGGCCCCGTCCGGGACGAGCTCGAGACCATGAGCAGGGGCGCGCGCGGCCAGCTCACGCGGAGAGCAGCGGCAGCCGGCCGGCGGAAAAGAGCGGCGAGAGCGCGGCCCAGGCGCGCTCCTCGTCCAGATCGAGCATGCAGCGAAAATGCCCGCGCGGGCAGCGGCGCCGGCCGAAGAACGAGCACGGCGCGCACGGCACGGCCGCGAACAGCACGCGATGTCCGTCGAACGCGAACATCGTCGGATCGGTCGATCCGAAGAACGCGAGCGTCGGCACCCCCAGCGCGCGCGCCATGTGCATCGGCCCGCTGTCGTTGGCGACGAACGCGGTGCACCGCGAGATGAATCCGCCCAGCCCGCGCAGGTCGAGCTTGCCGCACAAATCCACTGCCCCGGGCGCCGCCGACGCAATCGCCTGGCCGAGATGCGCTTCCGACGCGTTGCCCTGCACCGCCACCTGCATCCCGCGAAGCAGCGCCCGCCGCGCCAGGCCGGCGAACCGCTCGGCCGGCCACCGCTTGGTCTCCCAGTTCGCCCCCGGTGAAAGTCCGAGCAGCGGCCGCGACGGATCGAGCCCCGAGGCGCGCATGACGCGATCCGCCTCCAACAGGTCGTCCGGCCCGAGAAAGTACTGCAGCCGCCCGCGCGGCACCGATCGCCCGACCAGCTCTTCGACCGCCGCGTGATACCGGTCGGCGAAGAGCATCGACGAATGGTACGGCCGCAGCGCGAGCTTGACGGGCAGCGTGTCGCGAAAGTCGCGCTTGTGCCAGACCACCTTCGGCACGCCCGGCATCAACGCGCGCAGGATTTTGCTGCGGATCTTTCCGTGCAGATCGAGCACCACGTCCGGCTTGATCGCCCGCAGCCGTTTCGCGTAGGAGAGCGGCCCTTCACCCGCGCGCAGCCCGACGACGGTATCGACATGAGGATTGTGCTGCACGAGGTGCGCGAGCCGCTCCTTGATCGCATAGACGATCCGCGCCTCGGGCCAGGCCGCCCGGAGCGCGTCGATCGCCGGCGAAGTCAGGACCACGTCGCCGACCGCTGAAAACCGCAGCACGAGGACGGTCTTCAAGCACGCCCCGAAAGCAGGTGGTAGGGCGCCGGCAGCCTGCAGTTGCGCAGCGGCACGATGAAGGTGTCGACCAGCGCGTGCTGCCCCTCGATGCAGGCGTGCGACACGCCGTCGGTCAGCACCATCCACGCCGAATAGGGCGGAAACGAAAACCGCTCGACCGGCCCGTGCTGGAACGCCGGCGTTTCCTTCATCCAGTTGTGAAACCGGCGCATGCGGCGGTCGTACGGCGAGGTGTCGATCACCCGCCCCATCGGAAAGGCGCGCACCACCGCGGAGTACGCGCGCTCCGCGACGGTCGGCTCGAGCGCACCCGCCGGCACGCCCGCCTCGGCGCCGAACGACTTCCACAACTCCCCGAAGCTGCCGCGCGAGATCCACACCCGATCGCGCGTCGGATTGAGGTTCACGAAAAACCGCAGAATCCGGTCTCCGTGCGTCGCGCCGTACGCGCCCGCGTCGACATGCACCAGCTCGTTCGACGCGTGCGACGAGAGGCCGCGCCCCCGCTCCTCCAGCGGCCGGAAGCTGGACGTCCCGGGCTCCCAGTCGCGGGTGAATTCCGGCATCGACCGCCGCAGGAACTCGCCAACGCGCAGCGAGTGCTCACGAAGGATCCGCCTCGCCCGGGCGGCCACCCCGGCAGGCGCCTGCAAGCCCGTCAGCTTGCCGGCGCGCGGGTACCAGGAGACGTTCTTCCGGCGCAGATACGGCGCCAATCCCTCTCTGAGAAACTGCTGGTCCTCCGCCGACGGCAGCTCGACCGGAGCGCGGGAAAATTGCAGGATCGCTCCTTTCTCGAGCTCCTCCTGCGACGGCTTTTCGACGAGCTGCAGCATCACCGGGCCGCGCAACTTAACACCACTTTGCTCTAGCCGCTTGCCCAGCCGGCGCAGTAGCATCCGGACCCATGAAACTCTCCACGATCCTCATCGGCGCAGGCGCTCTCGCCCTCGGCGGGTACGTCTATTACGACTACAACAGCCCGGAATCGAAGGACGCCCGCGAGCTCAAGGAGATCGAGCAGCTGGCGCCCGACGTGAAGGCCCCGTCCTGCTTCCCGCAGGGCGTGAACGCCCGGCTCTTCGCCATCGCCATCAGCCGCGACCAGCGGCTTCCCGCCGATCTCGAGAACGACCAGACCCGCCGCGGGATCATCGAGCACGACTGCATCCGCGGCAACCAGCCCGCGACCGTGCGGCGCGCGGTCAAGGCGCTCGGCGAGAAAGCCGTCCCCGTCTACGCCCAGGTGCTCGAGAGCTGCCCGGTGGTGAAGGACGAGTACCCGGTCTACGCCTGCTTCGCGCTCGACGCCCTCGCCGACCAGGGCGGCAAGGACGCCGTCGCCGTGATGGAGAAGGCGCTGACCAACCACGACAAGACGCGCAAGAACGTCTACCTCGGCGCGCTCTACCGCCTGATGCAGGTGCCCGGCTGGAGGAGCAACGCGCAGCTCGCGGGGATGGTCACCACCGAGCAGGACTGGAAGGCGAAGGAGCTGATGCTCGAGCACATCCGCAATCACAAGGACGTCTCGGCCAGGCCCGACCTCGAGAAGGCCTACGCCGCCGAGCAGGACCAGCAGGAGAAGGGCCTGATCAAGGCCGCGATCCTCGAGATCGAGAATCCCGGCAAGTGCGTGATGACCGACGAGGGCCGCGCCGAGAACGGCGTCTGCCGCTACACCTGCCACGACATCAACCGGTGGTTCAGCGTCCCCAAGCCGGCCAACGCGAAGTGCGGGCTGGTGGTCGACCCGCCCGCCGAGACGCAGCCTCCGGTGACCGCCGCGACTCCCGCCGCCGCGCCGGCGCCTGCCGCCGCCAAGAAATAAGCTTGGAGCCCGGGAAGGCTGAGGTCCGGGGCCCCGGCGCGTCAGCGCCGGTCCGTTCCGATTAGAAGGCCGCATCCGACCGATGCGGCCTTCGTTCGCTTCGAGGCCTGTGTCGCTTTCTGAACGCCCGCCACATCCGCTAGCATGGACGGATGCAGAGCTTCTTCACCTTCTCCGACCGCGCGCTGAAGTACGACTGCCCCTCCTGCGGCTCGTTCTGCTGCAAGGGCAAGGGCGTCGCGCTCGAGGCGCGCGACGAGGTCGTCCGCTTCGCCCGGCTCGAGCCGCGGATGGCGTCGCTGGTCTATCCGCTCAATTCGCGGTTCGCCCAGATCATGGACGTGACCGACGGCTGCTGGATGCTACGGCCCGACGGCCTCTGCTCGATCGAGACCGACCACGGCTACGACGACAAGCCCCACACCTGCCGGTTCTTTCCGTTCAACCGCATCTTCCAGGTCGGCGACGTCCGGGTCGTCGATTTCAACTCGAAGATCTGCCCGCTGACCGATTCGTCGGAGGCGCGCAACGGACAGAGCTGGGCCGATCTGCAGAAGCAGATCGACGCCGAGGGGCCGACCTTCTTCGGCCGCGGCGACATTTCGCCGCCGGAGGGCGCGATCGAGCTCGGCTGGGCGGCGCACGAGCAGCTCGTCCGCGACGCGATCGACGCCCATCTCGACGAGCCCGACTACGCCGCGTTCGCCGCCTTCCAGGAGGAAGCGATGATCGCGGTGATGCGGCGGCAGCCGATGCCGGCGCACCACTCCCCGCAGGTCCTCGACCGCGCCGAATACCTGCGCTCGCTCCTCGAGAGCTGGCGGGTCCATCACGGCGTCGCGGGCGATCCGCGGCTCGCCGATGCGGCGCGCACCGCTTCGCGGCAGGCGGCGCTGCTCACCTGCTCCTGGCGGCTGAGCATGATCCTGAACCGCGAGGCGGGGCCGTATCCGGGGACCATCCAGATGCTGCCGCGCCACCTGCTCGCCGCCGCCCACCTGCTCGAGGCCGCGCACGTCGCGCGGCGGACCGCGCCGGGCCTGCGCGCCGCGACCGAGCTCTTCCAGGGCGCCTCGCCGCTGATCGGCGTGCTCTCGCTCTTCCTGCAGAAAGCGCACATCGCGAAGCCGCTCGATCACGGCGTCGCGACCGACGTCCAGCCCGCGCTCGACGCGCTCTCGCGGGAGCTGCTCAAGGGCGGCCGCACGCTGGCCGAGACCGCGCAGGAAGCGCTCTCGCCCTTCCCGGCGCACCTGCGGTCGATGGCGCTCTCCGCGCTCGCGTTCGGCAACGCCGAGCTCGTCGTCGAATAGATTCGACCACGGCGCTAGGAGGGCCGGATCAGCGCGTCGAGGTTCGCGATCACCTTGCGCAACAGGCCGCGCAACGCAGCTTCCTCGTCGCCGGAAAGGCCGTGCACGGCGGCGCCGCGAAGCTCGGCGGCGAGCGCGCGCAAGGGCGGCATCCGCGCGCGGCCGGCCGGTGTCAACCGCAGGCGCAGCCGGCGGCGATCGCCGCGATCGCCTTCGGCCTTGACCAGCTTGCGGCGCAGAAGCTGGGTGACGGCACGGGAGGCGGTGGGCGCGTCCATCCGCAGGCGGTCGGCGACCTCGCCCAGCGACGACCCGTCGGCTTCGTCGATGTTGACCAGCGCCCAGAACTGCTGCGCGGTGAGGCCGTGCGGCTTCACCCGGTCGGTGACCGCGCGCTTCATCCTCCTGCGCGCCGCCCCGATCAACAGCCCCACCGGTTCCTTGTCCGGCACCCCCCGGCACGTACACCGAATTCGTTGCTCTTACAACCAACTACAAAAGCGCACCGCGAAGGCGCGAAGACGCGAAGGTTTCGGGATGTTCGCGGAGCGGCGATTGTTGCAAGAGTCCCAACCCCTTCGCGTCTTCGCGCCTTCGCGGTGAGATGTTGCTTTTCTAGTGGCCGGCCTGCGCGAGGACGGACGGGACTTCTGCGGAGAGCGTGAGCACGATCTGGCGCTCGGAGACGAGCTGGGCGAATTCGCCGCGCAGTCGGCGGCTCAAGTCGGCGGCCTGCAGCGCCGGAGAAGGGGTCGCCATCGCCCAGCAGTCCTTGCCCGCGCGCTTCGCCGCGTAGAGGCAATGGTCGGCGAGCTCGATCACGTCCTCCCACGGCAGGTCGGCGAACGGAAACGCCGCCAGCCCCACCGAGCAGGTGACGTCGACCGTCTGTCCGCCGCCGACGTCGAAGTCGTGCTCGCGGAACAGCTCGCAGATGCGCTCCGCCACGCTCGCGGCCATCGCGCGGTCGGCGTTGCGCGCGACGACGACGAACTCCTCGCCGCCCCAGCGCACCGGCGAGTCCGACTCGCGGCAGATCTGCGCCACCAGTTTCCCGGCCTGCTGCAGCACGCGGTCGCCCGCGCCGTGGCCCCAGGTGTCGTTGATCCTCTTGAAATCGTCGAGGTCGATGATCAGCAGCAGCAGGTCGGCGTTGGCTTTGGCCGGTCTCGGGCCGCGGTGGTGGCGCATCACCTGCGCGACCGTCTCCGGCATCGCCAGCTCGAGGTATCGCCGGTTCTTGAGCCCGGTCAGCGGGTCGCTCACCGCCAGATCCCGCAGCGCCTGGTTCGCCGAGGCCAGCTCGCCGGTCCGGACGTTCACCTGGCTTTCCAGCTCGCGATTGCGCTGCTGCAGCCGCCGCACGCGCCAGTTGACGACCCACCCGAGCAGCGCCGCCGCGGCCAGGGAGACGGAGACCCGGAACCATACCGTCTGCCACCACTGCGGCAAAAGGACGAAATCGAGCCGCGCCGGCTCGCTCCAGGCGCCCGGCGCCATCCGCGCCCGCACCTCGAACACGTAGCTGCCCGGCCCGAGCGCGCTGTACCGCGCCTCGCGCACGCTGGCCTGCCGCCATTCCGGCTCGAGCGGCAACAGGCGCACCTGGTGCTGCACCCGCGCCTCGTCGAGGAACGAGAGGCCCGCGAAGTGCACCTCCAGCGCGGGATTGCGCCCTTCGACCTTGTGCAGCTCCTTGCCGAGCAGCCGCGAGTTGCCGACCCGGGCCTCGACGATCACCGGGTGCGGCGGATCGGGGGGCCCTGCGTAGTTTCCGCCGATGAAGCGCGCCAGGCCGGTGCTGGTGCCGAGCCAGACGTCGCCGTTGGGATCGGCGAGGAACGCGTTGGCGTCGCAGTCGTCGCCGGCCATGCCGCGCGCCTGGCCGAAGTGCTCGGTGCCATGCGCGTCGAAGACGTCCGCGCCCTGGCCGGTGCCGACCCAGAGCCGGCCGTTGCGGTCCTCGCCGAGCAGGTAGACGCGGGCGTTCTGCAGGCCGTTCGACGCGTCGATGTGCTGCACGGCGCGCAGTCCCTGCGCGGTGGGCCGGAAGCAGGAGAAACCGATCGTCTCGCGGTACGCGACGCAGATGTCGCCCGAGCGGCGCTCGAGCAGGTACGCGGTGCGCTCGTCGCGCAGGCCGTCGGCGGTGCCGAGCCGATGCCACTCGCCGTTCTTGCCGCGGAAGGCGAGTCCGAGCTCGCCGGCCGCCCAGATGCGCCCGGTCCGATCCTCGATCACGTGGCTGAAGCGCTCCTGCACGCTGCCGCCGGGGACCGCGACCGGCACCAGCTCGTTGCCCTGCAGCTCGAGCAGTCCGCCGCCGTCGGTGCCGACGAACAGCTCGTCGCGGCTGGAGGCGAGGAGCGTCAACACCTTCCGGGCGCGGATCGGGAAGCGGTCGACCCTGCCCTCGTCGATCCTGAGCAGTTCCGGCGGGCTGCCGCCCATCCAGAGCGCGCCGTCCTTCAGCTGGGTCACCGAGCGGATGGCGTGGCCTTCGCTGCCGCGGACGAGCTCGAAGCGGGAGTTGGCCGCGCGGACCAGACCGCGATCGGTGCCGACGTAGAGCGCTCCTTTCTTGTCGCGCCATTCGGTCCACACCACCTCGCTGGGCAGCCCTTCGCGGGTCGAATAGACGCGCCACAGCCCGCGGCCGACGGCGCGGTGCAGGCCGGTGACGCCGATCCAGATCGAGCCTTCGCGATCCTCGGCCGCGGTGCGCGCCCACGAGGCCGGCAGGCCCTGCGCGGGTCCGATCACGCTCCACGGTCCACCCTCCTCCTTGTAGAGGAGGCCCGAGTCGGTCGGGACCCAGAGGGTGCCCTGCTGGTCGAGGGAGAGGTACCCGGTGTCGCTGGAGCCGGGCAGGACGTGGGTGAAGTCCTCCAGCTTTTCCATCCCATCGGCGAGCGCCCAGAGATGGCCGGCGGAGCGCGCCCAGATGGTACCGCGGCGATCGCGGACGACCGCGTCGATGCGCTCCGGCTCGGCCTCGTGCGCGACCCACCGTCGCTCTTTTTGCGTGTAGAGGCGGCCGGGAGTGGCGGCGACGATCCCGCGCGCGTCGGCCCAGACCGCCGTCGCGGACACGGCCGCCGGCCACCCCGGGACGGCGTCGAATTTTTCGCGGCTCGACTCGAAGAAAAGCCCCGCGCCGGTCGCGACCCAGAGCGCGCCGCCGGGGGCCGGGGCGAGCCCTTTGATGAGCAGATCGGGAAGCGACTTCGCCACCTGGCGGAAGCGGCCCTGGTCGAAGAGCGCCACGCCGCGGAACGTGCCGGCCCACAACCGGCCGTCGTCGCCGAGAGCGATCGAGGTCATCTGGTTGGACGGCAGGCCGTCCTCGGCGCCGAACCGGTGGAAGCGGTCGCCGTCGTAGCGGTAGAGGCCGTCCTCGGTCGCAACCCACAGGAATCCTTCGCGATCCTGGACGATGGCGAGGACCGATAGGTTCTCCAATCCCTGCTCGCTGGCGTAGCTGCGGAACGCGAATCGGCCGGGCGGCTCGGCGGGGACGGCCGCCAGCAGCACGAACGCCGTAACTACCGCCAGCATCAGGAGATCTTACACGCTTCGAGGGGGATTTTCGCTGTGAGTGAAGGTCACCCGATGTGCGACCAGAACTCACGAAGTGCGGCGTTCACCGCCTCGGGCTCCTCGATGCTCGAGGTGTGTCCGGGGCGCGGAATCGACATGAACTTCGCGCCCGGGATTTTTGGAGCGGTCCGCTCGCTGCGTGCCGGAACGACGCCGTCCTCGGCGCCGGAGGTCACGATCGTCGGGCAGTGCGTCGTGCGTCGGCGTACTCCTCGTACGCGATGCGGGCGGAAGTCTTTCCGGAACGCCTCGATCTGGAACCTGTACATCGCCGTCCTCCAGAGGAGGCCGTGCGAAAAGACGATCGCCGGGCCGGGCCCGCCGGCGTCCTGGTAGGGGATCCGCGCTCCATCGACCTGGAGGTCAGACATCCGCGTCGCGCAGCAGGAATCGCTGGATCTTGCCGGTCGCCGTCTTCGGCAGCTCGGTTGCGAAGACGATGTCGCGCGGCACCATGTAGCCCGCGCACTTGCCGCGGACGTGCTGCTTGAGCTCCTCGGCGAGCTCGGGCGAGCCCTGCTTGCCCTGGACGAGGACGACGTGCGCGCGCGGCCTGAGCAGCCCGTCCTCGCTCTTCTTCGCCACCACCGCGCACTCGAGGACCGCGCCATGTGAGATCAGCGCTGACTCGACGTCGGCGGGGGAGATCCACTCGCCCGCGGTCTTGAACATGTCGTCCGAGCGGCCGACGTAGTGGAACTCGCCGTCCTCGGTCTGGCGGAACTTGTCGCCCGAGAAGAACCACTCGCCCCGCATCTTCTGGCGGCTCTGGTCCTTGCGGTTCCAGTAGAAGAGCGCGGTCGAGGCGCCGCGGACGACGAGGTCGCCGGTCTCACCTTCGCGCACGTCGTTTCCGAGCTCGTCGACGATACGGACCTGGTAGCCGTCGACGGGAAGGCCGGTCGAGCCGGGCTTGGCCGCGCCCATTCGGGGTGAAACGTAGATGTGCAGGACTTCGGTGGAACCGATTCCGTCGAGGATCTCGGTGCCGAAGCGCGACTTCCAGCGGCTGAAGAGATCGCCCGGGAGCGGCTCGCCGGCCGAGACGCAGACGCGCAGGCTCTCCACCTCCGGATCGCCCTTTGCCTGCAGCATCGCGGCGTAGAGCGTGGGGACGCCGAAGAAGATCGTCGGCCGGCCGTCCGCGATGGCCTTGTAGACGACGTCGGGGGTGGGGCGGTCGGGCGAAAGGATCGTGCTCGCGCCGACCCAGAACGGGAAGGCGAGCGCGTTGCCGAGACCGTAGGCGTGGAAGAGCTTGGAAGCCGAGTAGCAGCGGTCTTTCGGCTGGAGGTTCAGGATGCCTTGCCCGTAGAGCTCGCAGCAGTGCGGCCAGTCCTGGTGCGCGTGGACGGCAGCTTTCGGCTTGCCGGTCGAGCCGCTCGTCCAGAGCCAGAACGCGGCCTCGTCCTTGCTCGTCGGCGCCGCCTCCAGTTTCTGCTCGGGAACTTCGGCGAGCGCTTTCTCGAAGTCGACGCCGGTGACCAGCATCGGCTTGTCGTGCCGGGGCAGCTTTTCGCGCAGCGCAGCCGCGGTGACGACCAGCGCCGCGCGCGATTCCTCGAGGAAATACGCGTAGTCAGCCGTCCGCAGCAGCGGATTGCAGGGCACCGCGACGGCCCCGATCTTCATCGCCGCGAGATAGCAGGCGGCGAGCTCCGGCGAGTCCGGCATCACCATCAGCACGCGCTGCTCCGGCTTCACTCCCGCCTTCAGAAACGCGGCGCCCACCCGGTCTACCAGCGCCGACAGCTCGCCGTACGTCAGCGTCTTCCCCGCCGCCCAGATGGCCGGGCTCCGCCCGCGGCCCTCCCGCAGGTTCCGCTCGATCAACTCCGCCCCGATGTTGAACCTCTCCATCACCCACCTCCGATGCACGTCGGAGTTATGGGGACACAATACTCAACTCCGACTCAGGGAGTCATACATGCCGGGGGAAGGGGCCGCGCTAAAGTCGGAGATAAGTATTGTGTCCCCGAATCTCCGACCTAGGTCCCGGTCGCGCGGCGCCAAGCGTCGAGAATACCCTCTCGGGTGATGATGCCGACCGGGCGGTTTTCGGCGTCGACGACGAGCGCTTCGCCCGTCTCCGCCAGCCGCTGGACGGCGGTGCCGAGGTCGTCGTCGGGCAGCAGCGATTGCGCGGCCTTGGTGAAGCTGCGGGCAGTCGAGGACTTGTCGACGGCCGGATCGAGCAGCGCGCGCCGGACCTCGCGGACCGAGAGCAGGCCGATCACGCCCTGCGCGTCGGCGACCACCGGAAACGCCGCGTGCAGCGTCGGACCGATCACGCGCAGCAGCTCTGCGTAGGGAAGATCGGCCGGGATCGGGTCGACCTGATCGAGCGCTTGCGCGACGGAGAGATCGGAGAGCTGCGGGCCGCTTCGCGACAACCGGATGCCGCGGCGGCGCGCGCCGATGGTGTAGATCGACCCGCCCAGGACGCCGTGGGCGATGGCCGCGGCGACGCCGCACGCCACCAGCAGCGGCAGCACGATCTGGTAGCTGCCGGTCAGCTCGAACATCATCAGCACGCCGGTCAGCGGCGCGAGCGTCGCGCCCGCGACGACCGCCCCCATGCCGACCGCCGCATACGCATCGGCGCCCGAGACGATGCCGGGCAGCGCCGCATGGGCGACGTGGCCGAAGGCGCCGCCGAGCATCGCCCCGAGGAAGACGGCGGGAAAAAAGCTGCCGCCCGGCGATCCGGAACCGAGCGTGGCCGAGGTCGCGACCATCTTCGCGACGAGCGCGAGCAGGAGCGCGGCGAACGTCAGCTGGCCGGCGAGCGCGGCGTTCATCGACTCGATCCCGGTCCCGAGGACGCGCGGGGCGACGAGGCCGATGGCGCCGACCACGAGCCCGCCGAGCGCCGCTTTGGTGACCGCCCCGAGCTTGACCGCGTGGATCCGCTCCTCCGCGCCATGGACGGCCTTGACGTAGACGATCCCGCACAGTCCCGCGACGATGCCGAGGAGCAGGTAGACCGCGATCTCGGAGGGGTGGTTCAGCGTCCAGCTCACCGGCCGCAGATCGGTTCCGCCGCCGAGCAGCGCGCGCGAGGTCGCGGTCGCCGTCACGCACGCCAGCACCACCGGCGCGAAGCGTCGGACGTCGAAATCCGCCAGGACGATCTCCAGCGCAAACAGCGATCCCGCGAGCGGCGCCTGAAACGACGCCGCGATCCCCGCCCCGGCTCCGGCCGCGAGCAGGATCGACGTCTCGCTGCGCGGCAATTCGAGAAAGCGGCTCAAGGACGATGCGACCGCGCCGCCGAGGTGCACGACCGGCCCTTCCCGCCCCGCGCTCCCCCCCGAGCCGATGACGAGGCCCGCTGCCAGCGACTTCCAGATCGCGACCCGGCCCTTGATCGGCGTGCGCTCGTGGACCGCTTCGATCACCTCGACGACTCCGTGTCCGCCGCTCTCGGGGCTGACATGTCGGACGAGCAGCGCCGCGAGCAGCGCCCCGATCGCCGGCGCAATCAGCCAGATCCATCGCGGCGCATTCGCGAGCAGCTCGTAGAGCCCGCCGTCGGTCTCGTGAAACGTGCCGTTGAACGTCTTGACCAGGACCAGTGGGTAGTAGAGCGCGAGCCCGAGCGACGCCGCGAGCGCCACCGCCCGCAGCCGCCGCGCCTCGAAGACCGGCAGCCGCGTGCCCCCCAACCGGTCGAGCACCACCGCCGCCGCGAGAATCAGCGCCGCCAGCGCCGCGAACTCGAGGTGCCACCGCGCCGCCGTCAGCCGCTCGGCGAAATAGCGCACCCACATCTCGCGCTCCGGTCCGAAGAGCGTCATCGCCACTTCGCGCCCGCGGAACAGGAAGAGCTGCACGAACCGGATGCAGACCGCAAACAGCCCCGCCGCGATGCCGCCGTAGAGGCCGACGACCGCCGCGACCAGCATCACAACCGCGCGTTCCCACGGCAGTTTCGGAGACACCCTGCTCACGGCGGCATCTTCTTTGGCACGAATCGCGTACGGTGTCGCGCATTTCAGCAAAAGGCTTTTCAATGCAGCGACAGTGACAGCCCGAAGCGCTGGCGCGAGGGCTCCCAATCCTTTTGTTTCCTTCTCCTTCTCCTTTTCGTTTTCCTTCTCCTTTTCGTTTTCCTTCTCCTTTTCGCTTCCCTCTCGCAGAAGCAATCAGAAGCAGCCTCGCGCGAGCCTTCGACTGTCACTGCGGCCGCATCGTCCTTTGCTTTTTTCGAGTTTCCCTTTGTTTCATTCGCTTGACCCGACGCCCGCCGAGTCGTTACTTGCCACCGCAAATGTTGCAGGAACAAGAATACGTCGGCCTCCTCATCGGCGCCGCCCGCCGCAGCATCAAGCAGGCGGTCCAGCGCGCCGTCCGCCCCCGCCACCTCACTCTGCCGCAATTCTGGTTCCTCAACGCGAATCGCGAGCTCCCCGGCGCGTCACTCGGCGAGATCGCGCGCCGCCAGCACATGGATCCTCCGACCGCCTCGCGCATCGCCGAGAGCCTCGCCGGGCGCGGCCTGCTGAGGGTCGAACCGGACCCGCGCGATCGCCGCGTCGTCCGCGTGACGCTGACCGCCGCCGGAGTGCGGCTCGCCCAACGGATCGCCCCCATCGCCACTGGCGTCCGGTCCGCCGTCGTGCAAGGGATGTCGGCCCGCGAACAGGAAATGTTCCGCGCCGCGTTGCGTAAGGTGGTGCGCAATCTCGCGGAGTTCGCGCCGGACGAGGGCCCCGCAGCCGCCGGAGGTGACGCGTGAATTTGCTCCTGGCGGTGCTGGCCGCGGCGCGCGTCGTCACGCTGCAGCAGGCCGTCGACAGCGCTCGCGCCAACCAGCCGCAGCTCCGCCAGGCCCGCGCCGGCTCCCAGGCAGCCGCCGCCCGCGCGCAGCAGGCGTTCGCGCCGATGCTCCCGCAGGTCTCCGCGCGCGCCGGCTTCCAGCACAGCGCCGGCACGGTGACGGTCCGCAGCGCCTCCTGCTCCACCGACCCGACCGCCCCGTGTCCGACCGGCGTCGCGAGCGGCAACACCTGGTCCGACAGCCTCACCGCCTCGCTGCTTCTGTTCGACTTCTTCTCGACGCCGAACCGCTGGGAAGCGGCGAAGGCCCAGGCCGACGCGCAGGCCGCGACCGAGCGCGCCACCGAGCTTTCGGTCGACTTCACCGTCCGCTCCGCCTACTTCGACGCGCGGGCCGACAAGGCGCTGGTCCAGGTCGCTGCCGACACGCTCGCCAACCAGCAGAAGCACCTCCAGCAGACCGAAGGCTTCGTCAAGGCCGGCACCCACCCGGAGATCGACCTCGCCCAGGCCCGCACCGACACCGCCAACGCGCGGGTCGCGTTGATCAACTCGCAGAATACGTACGAGACCGCGAAGGTCACGCTCAACTCGGCGATGGGGATCCTCGGCACCACCGACTACGACGTCGCCGACGAAGCCATGCCCGCGGTCCAGAACGAGGACGCCGACACCCAGCCGCTCTACGACGAGGCCGTCAAGGACCGCCCGGAGTTCGCCTCGATCGAGGCGCTGGTCCACGCCGACGAGCTGACCGTCCGATCGCTGCAGGGGCAGTACTGGCCCTCGATCAGCGGCAGCGCGGGCGTCGCCCAGAGCGGCACCAGCCTCTCCGACCTCGGCTGGAACGCGACCGTCGGAGTCGTCGCCACCTGGCAGATCTTCCAGGGCGGCTCCACGCGCGCGCAGGTGGCCGAGGCCGAAGCCAACGTCGGCAGCGAGGTCGCCCAGCTCGACCTCCTCAAGCAGACGCTGCGCAGCGACGTCGACAGCGCGCGGCTCGCGGTGCGGGGGGCGAAGGAGTCGATCTCGGCCGCGCAGGAAGCGCTGACCAACGCCAAGGTGCGCCTGACGCTCGCCGAGCAGCGCTACCAGGTCGGCGTCGGCAGCGCGATCGAGCTGGGCGACGCGCAGGTCGCGGTGACGCAGGCCGCGGCGCAGCTGGTGCAGGCCGATGACACGCTGTCCAAGGCGCGGGCGCAGCTGTTGCGCGCGCTGGGACGGAGGTAATTCCGTGAAGGACCGCAGAGTCATTTTGATCGTGGTCGCGGTGGTCGTGATCGCCGCGATCGCGTTCTTCGTCCGCAAACGCACCAGCGCGCAGCAGGCGGGCGCGGCGCGCGAGCAGCAGCAGGCCGCGAATCGGCAGGTCCCGGTCGTCGAGGCGACGGTGCAGAAGAAGGACGTGCCCATCTTCCTCGACGGGCTCGGCACCGTGACCGCTCTCAAGACCGTGACCGTCCGTTCGCAGGTCGACGGCCGGCTGGACAAGGTGCTGTTCCGCGAGGGCCAGCCGGTGCACGCGGGCGATCTTCTCGCGCAGATCGATCCGCGTCCGTTCCAGAACCAGCTCAAGCAGGGCGAGGGCGCGCTCGCGCGGGACGTGGCGCAGCTCAAGGGCGCCAAGCTGAATCTCGAACGATATCGCAACCTTGCGCAGCAGAAGCTGATCGCGCCCCAGCAGGCCGACGATCAGGCCGCGCTGGTCGGGCAGCTCGAGGGCGCGGTCGAGGTCGATCGGGCGACGATCGACGCCGCCAGGCTCAACCTCGATTACGCGTCGATCCGCTCGCCGGCGGACGGCGTGACCGGCATCCGGCAGGTCGACCCCGGCAATCTCGTCCACGCGTCCGACGCGAACGGGATCGTGGTGATCACCCAGCTCGATCCGATCGCGGTGATCTTCAGCCTGCCGCAGGACGAGCTGCCGCGGGTGATGGCGCAGCTGCAGAACGGGCAGCTGCCGGTCGAGGCCTGGAGCCGCGACGGCGCGCAGCGGCTCTCGTCGGGGCGGCTGGAGCTGGTCGACAACCAGATCAACTCGGCGACCGCGACGATGCGGCTCAAGGCGGTGGTGCCGAATCCTGGACGGCTGTTGTGGCCGAACCAGTTCGTGAAAGCGCGGCTCTTGCTCACGACGCGGAAGGACGCGCTGGTGGTGCCCTCGACGGTGCCCCAGCGCGGCCCGGAAGGGACGTTCGCCTACGTGATCCAGCAGGACCAGACGGTCCAGCCGCGGCCGATCGAGGTCGAGATCACCGAGGGCGACCTGGCCGTCGTCGCGCGCGGCCTCGCCGAGGGCGAAAAGGTCGTCTCCGACGGCCAGAACCAGCTCCGCGCCGGGGCCAAAGTCGCAGCGCGCCCCGCCGGCGGCGGTCAGCAACGCCCTCCACGCGAGGGCGAAGGCCCCAAGGCCGACACCCCGAAGCGAGGCGGCCGATGAAACTGCAACTGCCCACCACGGAGGCGCGGAGAGCACGGAGATTTGGTTGGTTTGCACCTCATGAAACCCGAAGCTTTTCTCCGTGGCCTCCGTGCCTCCGTGGTGAGATTTGAGCATTTCCGAGCCATTCATCCGGCGGCCGGTGGCGACGGCGCTGCTGACGGTCGGCCTGCTCCTGGCCGGGATCGTCGGGTATCGGCAGTTGCCGGTGTCGGCGCTTCCTCAAGTGGATTACCCGACCATCGTGGTGTCGACGCTCTTGCCGGGGGCGAGCGCGGAGACGATGGCGTCGGCGGTGACCACGCCGCTGGAGCGGCAGTTCGGGCAGATGCCGTCGCTGGCGCAGATGACCTCGGTGTCGAGCTTCGGCAGCTCGCAGATCACGCTGCAGTTCGAGCTCGACCGCAGCATCGACGCCGCCGAGCAGGACGTGCAGGCGGCGATCAACGCCTCGTCGAATCTGCTCCCGCGCACCCTGCCGGCGCCGCCGACATATTCCAAGTCAAATCCGGCAGATACGCCGATTCTGACTTTGTCGGTCACGTCGAAAGCGCTGCCGCTCGACCAGGTCAACGACGCGGCCGACTCGATCCTCGCCCAGAAGATCTCGCAGGTCGGCGGCGTCGGCCTGGTGACGATCAACGGCGCTCAGAAGCCGGCCGTGCGGGTGCAGGTCGATCCCTCCTCGCTGGCCGGAAGCGGCCTCACGCTCGAGGACGTCCGCACCGCGCTGGCGGCGACCAACGTCAACCAGCCGAAGGGCAACCTCGACGGGCCACGGCAGGATTTCCTCCTCGCGACCAACGACCAGCTCGGCAAGGCGGCGACGTTCCGGCCGCAGATCATCGCCTTCAAGAACGGCTCGCCGGTGCGGCTCGACGACGTCTCCGACGTGATCGACGGCGTCGAGAACGCGCAGCTCGCGGGGTGGGCCGGAGATCAAAGAGCGATCATCCTCAACGTCCAGCGTCAGCCGGGCGCGAACGTGATCCAGACCGCCGACCACGTGAAGCAGCTCCTGCCGCAGCTCAAGGCATCCTTGCCGCAGGGCATCGAGGTGAGCATCCTCGCCGACCGCACCGAGACCGTGCGGGCTTCGGTCGACGACGTCCAGTTCACGTTGATACTTACTATACTTCTGGTCGTCGCGGTGATCTACATCTTCCTGAAGAGCCTGCGCGCGACGCTGATCCCAGGCATCGCGGTGCCGCTGAGTCTGATCGGTACATTCGGAGTCATGTACCTGTTCGGCTACTCGCTCAACAACCTCTCGCTGATGGCGCTGACGATCTCGACCGGCTTCGTCGTCGACGACGCGATCGTGATGATCGAGAACATCGCCCGCTACATCGAGGACGGCGACCCGCCGTTCGAGGCCGCGCTCAAGGGCGCCAGGCAGATCGGCTTCACCATCGTCTCGCTCACGGTCTCGCTGGTCGCGGTGCTGATCCCGCTGCTGTTCATGGGCGGCATCATCGGACGGCTGTTCCGCGAGTTCGCGGTGACGCTGAGCATCGCCATCGGCGTCTCGGCGATCCTGTCGCTCACGCTGACGGCGATGATGTGCGCGCACCTCTTGAAGCCGCACAGCGAAGAGAAGATCTCGCGCTTCCACCAGTGGACGGAAAAGCAGTGGGAACGGCTGGTCGAGGTCTATGGGCGCGGCGTCAAATGGGTGCTCGATCACCAGCCGCTGACCCTGGCCGTCACCGTAAGCACCCTGCTTTTCACGCTTTTTCTCGCATGGATCGTGCCGAAGGGGTTCTTTCCGCAGCAGGACACCGGCCTGATCATCGGCGTCTCGACCGCCTCGCCCGATGTCTCGTTCACCCGGATGATGGACCGCCAGCGCGCGCTCGCCGACGTGGTGCTGCAGGATCCGGACGTGCTCTCGGTCGCCTCGTTCATCGGCGCCGACGGCACCAACCCGACCACCAACTCCGGGCGCCTCAACATCACGCTCAAGTCGCGCAGCGACCGCAAGTCGGACGCCGCGGAGATCATCGCGCGGCTGCAGCCGAAGCTGCAGCAGATCGAGGGCGTCCAGCTCTTCCTCCAGCCGGTGCAGGACCTCCAGATCGAGACCCGCACCAGCGCCACCCAGTTCCAGTACACGCTCGAGGACGCCGACCCGGCCGAGCTCGCCGAGTACGGCGCCAAGGTGCTGGAGAAGCTGCAGACCCTGCCCGAGCTGCGCGACGTGACCTCGGACCTGACCGCGTCGGGCCTGCAGGAAAAGCTCGACATCGACCGCGACACCGCGGCGCGGCTCGGGATCCTGCCGCAGACGATCGACGACACGCTCTACGACGCGTTCGGGCAGCGGCAGGTGAGCACCATCTTCACCCAGCTCAACCAGTACCGCGTGATCCTCGAGGTGCGGCCGCAGGACCAGCAGGATCCGCGCGCGCTCGACCGGATTTACCTGAAGGCCAGCACCGGCGACCAGGTGCCGCTCTCGGCGTTCGCGCGCTTCGAGCCGGGGACCTCGCCCTTGTCGATCAGCCACCAGGGGCAGTTTCCGGCCGGCACGATCTCGTTCAACCTCGCGCCGGGCGTGGCCCTCGGCCAGGCGGTCGACGCGATCCGGGTCGCGGAGGCCGAGATCGGCCTGCCGCCCGGGATGCGGCCGTCGTTCGCCGGGACCGCGCAGGCGTTCCAGGAGTCGCTCGCCTCGGAGCCGATCCTGATCCTGGCCGCGCTGATCACCGTCTACATCGTGCTCGGCGTCCTGTACGAGAGCTACATCCACCCGGTGACGATCCTGTCGACGCTGCCGTCGGCCGGCGTCGGGGCGCTTCTGGCGCTGATGGTCACCCGCACCGACTTCAGCATCATCGCCCTGATCGGGATCATCCTGCTCATCGGCATCGTCAAGAAGAACGCGATCATGATGATCGACTTCGCGCTGGAAGCCGAGCGAGATCAAGGACTTCCACCGCGGGAGGCGATCTACCAGGCGTGCTTGCTGCGCTTCCGGCCGATCATGATGACGACGATGGCGGCGCTGCTCGGCGGGATTCCACTCGCGCTCGGGACCGGAACGGGGTCCGAATTGCGGAGGCCGCTCGGCATCTCGATCGTGGGCGGGCTTCTGATCTCCCAGATTCTCACGCTGTACACGACGCCGGTCGTCTATCTGTACATGGGACGGCTCGGGGCGTGGCTGAAGCCGGGGAAGAAAGGTGTGACGGCGGAGGCGCCGGCGTCATGAACTGCGTGCCCGTGCCCGTCCCCGTTTCCGAGGCAGGTGCCCGTCCCCGTGCTGGTTTTCGAGCACGTGCCCGTGCCCGTGCGAGTGACCGTGCACGAGCACTCGCACCAGCACGGGCACTCGCTCGAGCACGACAACGGGCACCAGCACCTGCTCGAAAACAGGGACGGGCACGGGCACGGGGTTTTGTATGAACGTGTCGGCGCCATTCATCAAACGTCCCGTCGCGACGACGCTGCTCGCCGTCGCCATCGTCCTCGCCGGCGGCGCCGCCTACACGCGACTCCCGGTCGCCCCCCTCCCCCGCGTCGACAACCCCACCATCAACGCCAGCGTCGGCCTCCCCGGCGCGAGCCCCGAGACGATGGCCGCCGCCGCCGCTACGCCGCTCGAGAGACGGTTCGGGCGCATCGCCGGCATCAGCGAGATCACCTCCGCCAGCACGCTCGGACAGAGCAGCCTGACCCTGCAGTTCGACCTCGACCGCGACGTCGATTCCGCCGCCCGCGACGTGCAGGCGGCGATCAACGCCGCCGGCGCCGACCTTCCCGCCGGCCTTCCGACGCGCCCCAACTACCGCAAGGTCAACCCCGCCGACGCGCCGATCATGATCGTCGCGCTGACCTCGAAGACGCTTCCGCTCTCGCAGATCTTCGACACCGCCAACACGGTGATGGCGCAGAAGATCTCGCAGGTCTCCGGCGTCGGCCAGGTCACCGTCGGCGGCGGGCAGCAGCCGGCGGTGCGGATCTCGGTCGACCCGATCGCCCTCGCCGGGGTCGGCATGTCGCTCGAGGACGTCCGCACCGCGGTCACGCGCGCGACGTCGAACCAGCCGAAGGGCGGCATCTCGGGCCCGCTGCAGGCCTCGAGCATCGCCGCCAACGACCAGCTGACCAACGCCAAAGGGTGGGCGGAGCTGATCCTCACCTACAACAAGGGGTCGCCGGTCCGGCTCAAGGACATCGCGAAGGTCAGCAACGACGTCGAGAACCAGCGCGCCGCCGGCTGGTGCGACGGCGAGCGCGCCATCGTCCTCGTCATCCGCCGCCAGCCGGGCGCCAACATCATCGAGGTGATCGAGCGGGTGAAGAAGCTGCTCCCCGAGGTGGCGCGCTCGATCAACCCGGCCATCGACGTCAAGGTCGCCCTCGACCGGAGCACGACCATCCGCGCCTCGGTCTCCGACGTCGAGTTCACGCTGCTGCTCTCGGTCGTGCTGGTGACCCTGGTCGTCTTCCTCTTCCTGCGCAGCGCCTGGGCGACGACGATCCCGTCGGTGGCAGTGCCGCTCTCGCTGATCGGCACCTTCGGCCTGATGTACCTGCTCGGCTACAGCGTCGACAACCTCTCGCTGATGGCGTTGACGATCTCGACCGGCTTCGTCGTCGACGACGCGATCGTCGTCACCGAAAACGTCTCCCGCTTCATCGAGCAGGGTGACCCGCCGCTGACCGCGGCCTTCAAGGGCGCGAAACAGATCGGCTTCACCATCGTCTCGATCACCGCCTCGCTGCTGGCGGTGTTCATCCCGATCCTGCTGATGGGCGGCCTGGTCGGACGGCTGTTCCGCGAGTTCGCGGTGACCCTGAGCATCGCCATCGCGATGAGCGCGATCGTCTCGCTCACCCTGACGCCGATGATGGCCTCGCGGCTGCTCAAGCCCGAGCGCGAGGTGAAGCACGGCCGCTTCTACCGCATCTCCGAGCGCGCCTTCGGCTGGATGCACGACACGTACGCGAGCGCGCTCGAGTGGGTGCTCGCGCACGACAAGCTGATGCTCCTCGTCACCCTGGTGACGCTCCCGAACATCGATCACTTCGTCTCGTTCATGGGCCAGGGAAACACCGGGTTCGCTTTCGTCCAGCTCAAGCCGATCGGCGCGCGCAAGCTGAGCGCCGACCAGGTGATCAATGAGCTGCGCCCCAAGTTAGCGAAAGTACCGGGGATTTCGCTGTTCCTCCAGAACGTCCAGGACGTCCGCCTGGGCGGACGGCTGTCGTCGGCCCAGTACCAGTACACGCTGGTCGACGCGAACCTCGCCGAGCTCAACGAGTGGGCGCCGAAAGTGCTCGCCAAGCTCCGGACGCTGGCGCAACTGCGCGACCTGAACACCGACCAGCAGACGCAGGGGCTTCAGCTCAACGTCCAGATCGACCGCGACACCGCGGCGCGGCTGGGCATCACCCAGCAGGTGATCGACGACACGCTGTACGACGCGTACGGGCAGCGCCAGGTGGCGACGATGTACACCCAGCTCAACCAGTACCGCGTCGTCCTCGAGGTGAAGCCCGAGTTCCAGAAGGGGCCGCGGTCGCTCGAGTCGCTCTACGTGCGCACCGCCGCCGGCGACATGGTGCCGCTGTCGGCGATCGCGAAGGTCACCCAGACGCAGACCGCGCTCTCGGTGAATCACCAGGGGCAATTCCCGGCGGTGACGCTCTCGTTCAATCTCGGTCCCGGCGTGTCGCTCGGCCAGGCGGTGGACGCGATCAACAAGGCGACGCTCGAGATCGGCCTGCCCGCGGCGGCGCGCGGGTCGTTCCAGGGGACCGCGCAGGCGTTCCAGCAGTCGCTCTCGTCGGAGCCGCTGCTGGTCGCGTTCGCGCTGTTCTGCGTCTACATCGTGCTCGGCGTCCTGTACGAGAGCTACGTCCATCCGGTCACGATCCTCTCCACCATCCCGTCGGCGGGCGTCGGCGCGCTGGTGGCGCTGCTGCTGGTCGGGATGGAGCTGACGATCACGGCGCTGATCGGGATCATCCTCTTGATCGGAATCGTGAAGAAGAACGCGATCATGATGATCGACTTCGCCATCGAGGCCGAGCGCGACGAGGGCCTGAGCCCCAAGGAGGCGATCTACAAGGCGTGCCTGTTGCGCTTCCGGCCGATCATGATGACCACGATGGCGGCCCTGCTCGGCGGCGTGCCGCTCGCGCTCGGCCGCGGCGCCGGCGCCGAGCTGCGCCAGCCGCTCGGAATCACCATCGTGGGCGGGCTGCTCTTTTCACAGATGTTGACCCTGTTCACGACGCCGGTGGTGTATCTGGCGCTGGACAGGCTGTCGCGGCACAGACAGCGCCAATCGGCGCTGCAGCCGGCCTGACATCATTTTTTCAGGCGCGCGACGGTCGACCGCAAAATCGGCTCGGCCGAGAGCCAGCTTTCGACCCACTTTTCGCTCTGGGTCGCGTCGATCTCGCGAATTCGCGCGGCCACCGGCGCCCGCAGTGCCGACTTGACCTGCCGCACACCCGCGGGCCAGAGCGCCGCGAGCGACTGTGCTCGAGCGAGCGCCCTTTCGAACAGCTCGGCCTCGGGGACGACTTCGTGGAGAAGGCCGAGCTGCAGCGCTTCCCGTGGGGAAAAGAGCCGTCCTTCCAGGGCGATAGCCGCTAGCGACGAGGGCGGCACCTGCGCCCGCAGCGTCTCCAGCACCACCGCGGGCAGGCCGATGCCGAGCTGTGTCTCGTTGAGGCCGATGCGGGCGTCCTTGTCGGCCGCCAGGCGCAGATCGGCCTGCAGCGCGAGCACGCAGCCGCCCGCGATGGCGTGCCCGTTGACCGCGGCGACGAGCGGGATCGGCAGCTCCCACAGCCTCAGCATCGTGGCGTCGAACTTCGCGATGAACGAGCGCATCGAGGCGCGATCGAGGTCGACCAGATCGTGGAGATCGAGCCCCGCCGAAAAGGCGTTGCCGCGGCCGACGACCACGGCCGCCTTCGCGTCGCCGAGCCCGTCGAGCAGGGCGTTCAGCCCCTCGAGAAACGCGCTCCCGATGGCGTTGACCTTGCCGCTTTCGAGGCGCAGGACCGCCACCTCGCCGTGCCGTTCGATGCGCATGTGCGTCTCTCTACCACCAAAGCCGCAGGCGGTCGGCCCCCCAGAAAGGGGGAGCCGCGGCCGCGAGCGAGCTGACCAGCGGCCACGCGATCCGGACCCGCTCTGCGGCCGACCAGATCGCCGCGCTGACGCAGGCGAGCAACAGCGCCGCCGCCGAAAAGCGCAGCCATCGAGCCCTGCCGCGAAGGACCGCCGCGGCCGCCGCCGCCAGGACGAGCGCCGAGAGTCCGAGCGTGGCGCCGGCGAAGATCGCGCCGCGAACCATCTCCGGAACGGGACTGGCGAACGCCTCGGCGACGGCCGCGCAACTGGTGGCCGCCTCCGCGCTCGCGAGCGTGGCGGCGAGCGCGCTTCCGGCGATGGCGGCGGCCGCCGCGCCGCCGCGACCGGCGATCCAAAACGCGAGCGCGACCACGAATGCCGCGGCGCACGCGACCTCGGCGCCGGCGGCGGCGGAGGGCGTCCAGACCGCCCGAGCGGCCAGCGCCGTCCCGGCAGCGACGCCGACCGCCGCGGCGAACGCGGCCGCCCCGCGGGCGCCGGCGCCGGCCGCCAGGAGCAGCGCGCAGAGCAGCGCGGCTGCGGCGAGAAGGCCGTCGCGCAGGGCGGCGATCGCGCCGGCCTCGCGTTGCACCGCGGGGTCCGGCAGCTGCTCCGGCCCCGCTTCCCCGATCCTCGCCATCACCTGGGCCGCCGCCGCAAGCACGCGGGTTCTCTCGGCTCGCCGGTCGACGGCCGCGCGCGCCAGCCGGAAGGCGGAGCGCACGGGATCGATCCGCCCGGGTGCCGCCGCCCGCACCAGCGGCTCGAGCGGCCACCACACTTGCGCCTCGGCATCGCGAAGCCGCTGCCGCGCCTCGTCGATCCGGCCGTGGACGTAGCTGATGCTGGCGAGGGCCACTTGCGTGGACAGCTGGGGGAAGCCGCGGGGCGTCGGCGGCGCGAACGGCACCATCCGCCGCACCCACGCCAGCACCGCGGCGGCGTCATCCGGCGAAAAACCTCGTTCGGCCAGGACGCGGCGCACGTCGGCATCGCTGCGCGCCACCAGGGCGCGACCTTCCGCCGACAGGCCGCGGTCGCGCGCGATCCGCTCGCCGCGCCGCGCATCCTCGTCCGAATGTCCGAACGCGAGCGTCCAGATCGCGATCTGCCACCGCTGGTCGTCGCCGAGCGACTCGAAGGCCGGCATCGCCGTCCGCGGCACGCCGAACGTCACCGCGCTGTACACCCGGTACGGAGTCAGTTCCGCGCGGTCCGCTCCGGTGAAGTCGGTCGGCCGCGTCTCGAGCGTCCGCGCGGCGAATCCGTCTCCGCGGCCCTGCACTCCGTGACAGGCGGTACACGCCTGCTGGTAGGCATACTCCGCCGCCCGGGCCGGGACGTCCGGAGGCGGGCTGGTCGACAGGCCGGCGGCGGCGAGGAGCCGCCCGTGCAGCGAAGTGGCGAGCGCGGACACCGCCTGCACGTCGGCCTTTTCACGCACCTGCCCCGCGAGGTCGGCGGCCTCGGCGCGGAAGGGCTCGCCTTCGGCGATCCGCCCGAGGATCTCGGCGGCCTGCGACGCAAAGACCTGCTGCTCCTCGAACTCGCTGGGGTTGATCACGCGCCCGTCCACCACCGCCGTCCGGTAGCTGCGGGCGACGTAGTCGAGGAGCGCGGCCGCCTGGCGGACGTCGCCCTCCCCGGCGCTGGCTCGCGCCGACGCGAACAACAGAAATGCGACCGCCGGCAGCCTACTGCGGGTAGTACCCAATGTAGGCATTTCCGGCGGTGATGGTGCCAGTCGAAAAGACCGTGCCGGTGGAGGTCACGCCCTTGGGCACGGGATTGAAGCTGCCGAGCAGCACCGTCCCGACCGTGGCGGTCGGATCGAGCGACAGCCGGATGCGCCCGAGGCCGCCGCTGCCGCCCTGGCCGTTGTTGGTGCCGCCGAAGCCGCCGGATCCGCCTGCCGCCGAGACGATCGCTCCGGTGTCGACGAAGATCTTCGGCGCCTGCAGCCAGACGGCGCCGCCCGATCCGCCGC
>JAIVGS010000015.1 GCA_020201435.1 Myxococcales bacterium | reverse complement strand
TGATCGATGTCGAGGAGCAGAAGGGAGACCGGCTTGCGATAGCGCTGCGCCTCCCGCAGCCGCGCCTCGAGCTGGGCGTTGAAGGTCCGCCGATTCAAGAGGCCGGTGAGGCCATCGGTGGTCGCGAGCCGCTCGGTGTCCTCGTAGAGACGGGTGCGCACGAGCGCTTCCGCGGCCTGCAGCGCGAGCATCGACAGCTCTTTCCGGGCGGATTCGGTCAGCGCCGTTCGGCTGCCACAAACGAGCGTACCGACGGTGGTTTCTCCTGCGCGCAGGGGGAAGATCTTCAGCGCCTTGAGCCCCCGGACGACGGTGCCGTTGTCGAAGATCACCACCCGATCCATCGCGCCGAGCGGCCGCCCCGGCAGCGGCGCGCCGAGCTTGACCACGTTGCTGACCAGCCCGGCGTTGTCGGCAAACGTGAGGTCGCGCAGCGCGCCGGCAGCGTCGCCGTCGACGGCCAGCACGCGGTGTCGGCGATCTTCGGCGATCGTGACCGCGCAGAGGTCGAGCGCGCCGCCCATCCGGCGCGCCTCGGCGACGGAGGTTTCGGCCGCCTGCGCGACCGTCGTCGTCTTGTTCAGCGCCTCGAGCGCCCCGAAGAAACGCGCCTTTTCCTCCTTCTCCAGCCGGACGGCGCCGAGGAGGCGTTCGGCCTCGATCGATCGGGCGACCTCGGAACCGAGAGCCTCGAGGACGCGCTGCTCGCCGTCGGAGAAGGGCTCGGTGCGGTCGACGACGAGCGCGCCGAGGTTCGCGAGCGGTACGCCCATGAACGCGCCGACCGGGGCGCGGCCTTCGTAATAGCTGAGTGAATCCGGTGCGTTACTGAGCCGGACTGACTGGCCCGTGGAAAGGACCGCGCCGAGCGCGCCCTCCTTCGCCGAGAGCGGGCCGCGGAAGAGCGTCTCGGACCGTGACACACACTCGCGCAACCGCGCGCTCTCGCCGTCGGGCGAGAGCAGGAACACCGCGACCGCGTGCGGCCGCAGCGCGGCCTCCGCCACGGCGAGGGCGCCGCGCAGCATCTCTTCGACCTCGGCCACGCCGGCGAGGAGCTGGCGGCCGTCGGAATCGGAAGCGGTCGCGACCAGGCGCAGCTCGCGCGCCCGCTCCTCGACGTCGGCGATCCGCTTCTGCACGGCGCTCTTTTCCGCCCGCCGCGCCGCCGCCAGCCGGGCGCCGAGCAGCGCGTGGTAGAGGGAGGCGAAGAGCGCGGTGAAGCTCGCGTGCGAGAGCCAGATCGGCCACTGCGTCTGCAGCGGGAAATCGAGCGCGATCAGCGCCGCGACGAGCGGCACCGCGAGCCGCGCCGGCATCGCCACCACGTACCCCGCGCCGAGCAGATACATCAGCGGATACAGCGGTGGATAGATCTGCACCAGCGCCAGCGTCCCGATCGCGGCGAGCAGCGCTCCCTCGACCGCGTCGCGGCTCCTCGTCGTGTCCGATAGCCCCCAGCGGGCGAACGCGACGATGCCCGCTGCGATCGCGACGAGCCACGGCCACCACTGCCGCGACGAGAAGCCGCCGCAGACGAGCAGCACCCCGCAGGTCGCGATCAGGACCGGCAGCGCTGCGATGCGGAGTCGCGCCATCGTCTACTCGAATTTGAAGAGCAGCTCGTCGGCCCGGACGAAGCCGAGCTGCTCGCGCGCCGCCCGCTCGAGCGCGGCAGGATTCACGGGTGGGGAAAGGTCCTTCACCGTCCGCGACAGGCGCGCGTTCTCGTCGCGCAGCTGCTGGTTCTTCTGCTGCTGCCGCTCGATGTCCGAGCGCAGTCGCTCGAGGCGCCGCAGCCCTTTCGGGTCGGCCAGCGACATCGCCGTGATCGTCACCGAAGCCGCGAGCGCACCGATCACCAACCGCCTCTGGGGCGACACCCGCCTCAATCTCTCCACACCCCGACGCTACACCGCCGCCGTCCCACGGCAAGAAAACGGCAACATCAAAAGCGCACCGCGAAGGCGCGAAGACGCGAAGACTTACGGGTTGTGCTGTCAGCGGCGGTTGGTCTCCGAAACCCAACCCCTTCGCGCCTTCGCGCCTTCGCGGTGCGCAGTTGTTGTTTGAGGCCTACCGCGACTCGAACGAGTGTTCGAGCTCTTCCATCAGGAGCTCGTACACCCGCGTCGAAATCTGCTCGAGGAATTCCTCGCCGTCGGGGAAGGTGTCCTTGCCGCCCGCTTCGTGGCCGCGGCTGCGGTTGCGCTTGGCGGTGTGCACGCCGCTGGCGTTCCCCAGGCCCTCGCCGTCGGCGAGCTTGAAGTCCGAAGACGGCTGGCTCAGGTTGAGCGTCTCCATCTGCGGGCCCTGCCCGAAGTACGAGTGCTCGGAGCGCAGCGCCTCACTCTCGGCGGTCCGCACGTCGAGGTTCGGCCGGCCCTTCTGCATCACGTGGGTCAGCTCGTGCGCGAGCAGGCGCTGGCCCTCGACGGTGGTCGGGTTGAACCGGCCCGGCGCGAAGAAGATGTGGTCCTTGACGGTGACCGCTTCCGCGGCGAAGCGGTTGGTGACCTGCGCCGCGCCGGGCCCGGTGTGGATGCGGACGCCGGCGAAGCTGCCGCCGAGGAACATCTCCATCCGCGACAGCGTGGTGACGTCGAGTCGCCGCGGCTCGTCGAACTGCGAGCCGAGCCGCATCTTCTCGGGCACCAGCCTGCCGTCGGTGCCGTCGCCGTGCTTCGAGGCCTTGAAGAGCGAGACCAGCGAGCCGAACCGGCCGTGCTCGAGCTTGTCGAAGACGCCGCCCGCCTTCTCGGCCACGCCCTCGACCTTGCCGGCGACCTTCTTGCCCTTCCCCATCCACTTGTCGGCCGTCTTGAGGCCGCCGTGGAGGAGCTTCGATTCCTTCCCGACCCAGCCCGCGGCGCCGCCGATCTTGCCGGCGAATCCGGCGAGCTTGCCGAGGCCCATCTTGCCGAGGAAGCCTTCGGCCTTGCCGGCCATGCCCTGGACCTTCGCGGCGGCCTTTTCGATCGCCGACAGCCCGTGCATGCCCATCTCGGCGTAGTGCATGCCCTTGCCGAGGAGCTTGCTGCCGAGTCCGGCCCAGCCGGCGATCTTGTCGGCGAAGCCGTGGAGGTGATCGAAGAGGCCCTTGAAGAACCCGGTCGCCTTGCCGGTGATCTTCCCCAGCTTCTGCTTGATCGACTTCATGCTGTGCATGCCGAAGGCGTCGACGCTGCCGCCCGCGCCAACCTTGCCCGCGACGTCGAGGCCTTGAGAACCGAGATGCGCGTGGAGTGCGCCGCCCGCGCCGCCCTGCGCGTGGATGCCGGCCACGTCGATCTCGCCGTGCACCTTGCCGCTCAGGTCGATGCCGATGCCGCCGCCGTGCTGCTTACCGCCGCCGCCCGCGTGATGGTGGACGACCGCGCCTTCGGCAGGGAGGAACGCGCCGAAGACCTCGGAGAAGAGCTTCACGCCTTCGCCCGAGCCGATCCAGGTGTCAGCCGCCGCAGGATCGATTTCCTGACCGTCCTGACCGCCGGTGTCGCCGCGGTTGCCGCCCTGGGTGACGTCGATGCGGTTGTCGTCGTCGTCGCCGCCCGGCTGATCGTGGTGCTTGCGGCGGCGGCGGCGCGGGCGCTTGCGGGGGTGCGGCCTCTTGCCGGCGGGCGGCAGGCCGAGCTCCTTGTCGCCCTTGGCGACGCTGCCCTTGTCGCTGTGTGCGCCGAGGGCTTTCTCGATCTGCGCAAGCTTCGAGGAGAGCCCTTCGACGACCTCGGACGCCGCCGGATCCTTCTTGTACTGCGACTGCGCCTTGGTGACCCGGCCTCGCAGCGCCGACGCTTCCTTTTTCAGGTCCTTCACCGGCGCCTGCATCGGCGTGTCGGAATGCTTCAGGTCGCCGAGCGCGTCGACCTTCACTTTGAGGGAGTCGATGTCGGTCGAAATCGCGAGCAAATCCGGATACTTCTTGCCGTCGACGCCTTCGAGCTCGGTGGTCTGCCCGCCGAGGCCGTGCAGCCCCTTCACGAAGGTGAAGAAGTGCTTGCGGATCTCGAGATAGTGCGTCCGGGCCTGCGCGGCCTGCTTGGCGAGCGCAGGGTACTTGGCGGAGGTCGAGACCGCGCGCGTGACCTCGAACCGCGTCTGCTCGCTCGTGACGCTCACCGCCTGCACGCGATCGCCGGCTTCCTTGGTCTTGCCCGCCGACATCAGGCCCTCGATGTCCTTGATCGCGCTGGTGACCGCCTTGCCGAAGCTCGTCACCCACCCGATCGCACCCTGGACCACCTGCGCGATGTCGGCCCCGGAGAACTCGCCGCCGCCGCCGTGGTGCGGATGCGGCTCCTCGTGCGGCGCGGGCGGAGCGCGCGGGTCATTCCGGTGGCGATGCGGCTTCTTCTTCTTCCGGTGGTGCGGCGCCGGACCCGGCTCCGCATCGTGCGGCGACTTCTTCTTCCCGCCGAAGAGGCCGGTGACGAAGTCCCACCCTTCCTTGACCAGGTGCCCGGCCTCGCCCGCGGCGTGCTTCACCTCGCCCCACAGGTGCTTGCCCTCGCCGAGGATGTGCTTTCCCTCGCCGAACAGGTGCTTGGCCTCGCCCCACAGGTGCTTGCCCTCCTCGAACAGGTGCTTGCCCTGGCCGAGGAGCTTCTTCGCGTCGCCGACGACCGTCTTGCCGTCGTTGAGCAGGACCTTGCCGTCCTTGATCAGCGCCTTGCCGCTGGCGAGAGCGCCCTTCCAGTCGTGCTCCTTCAGATGGCCGAACAGGTCCGACGCGTCATGCATGCCGTGCTTCAGGTGCTTGGCGCCCTTCTCCACGTCGTGGACCGACTTCTTGCCGGTCTTCCACATCTTCTCGCCGTCGTGGAACATCTTTTCGGCGTCGTGCCCGGCGTGCTTCGCGTCGTGGACGAACTTCTTCCCGTCGTGGACGAGGCGCTTGCCGTCCTTCCAGATGTGGCCGGCGTCGTCGACGAAATGCTTGCCGTCCCTGGCGAGCTGGTCGAGCTCGCCGTGCGGGCTCTTCTTGTGCCCCGCGTGCTTCACCAGCTCGGCGTGTGACCCGCCGCCGTGCTCGTGCTCCGCGTTGGCCGGCTTCTTCCCGTGCACCTTCTCGATCTTCTTCTCGTGATGGCCGGCCGCGAGCTCGAGACCCTTGTGGAAGATCTCGTGCCCCTTGTGCAGCCCCTTCTTGCCCTTCGCCGCGACGCCGAGCGCTTCGTGCAGCTTCTCGTGTCCCTTGCCTGCCGTCTCGCCGACCTGGTGCGCGAAGTGGCCGAGCGGCGTGTCGTCGCCGCCGAGGATGCCGCTGATCTGGTCGGCGATGCCCGCGACCTTCTCCAGCCCGCCGTCGACCTTCTTGCCGATGGTGATGCCCTTGCCGAGCGCCTTTTCGAGCTTGCCGAGCGTGGCGTCGACCTTGCGACCGGCCTTGACCGCCTTCTTGCGATACTTCTCGATCGCCTTGAGGCCGCCCTCGACCTTCTTCATCGCGTCGCCGGGCTTGTCCTTCTTGTCTCCGCCCTTGGTCGCGTCCTTCTTCGTCAGCGCGTCCGGCTTCTTCTTCTTCTCCTTCTCGGCCGACTCGCCCTTGAGCGCGGCCTCCAGCTTCCTGATGCTCTCGTCGATCAGCCGGTCCTGCTCGCCGCCGCCGGTCAGGAACTTCGTCGCCGCCTTGTCCTTCTTGTACCTGGTCTTGAGCTTCTGGAGGTCCGCCTTGGCCGCCCTGGCCTCGGCGAGGATCTTCTTCACGTGCTCGGCGGCGTCGTGGTCGTGGAGCGCCTCGCCGAACGCCGAAACCTTGGTGCGGACGGCGAAGATGTTCTTGGTGTTCTCGAAGATGTCCGGGTGCGTCGCCTCGGTGATGCCGAACCCGGAGATCGCCGTCTCGCCGCCGAGGCCCTTGGTGTCGGCGATCGCCTTCTGCAGCTTCTTCTTCGTCGCCTCGTGCCACTCTTCGTAGAACTTGATCTCCTTGGTGTATCCGTCGTGGCCCTTGGCCGCGGTCTTCGCCTCGGCGATGTACTTGTTGATCTCGGCACACTCGGTGCCGAGATCCATCAGCTTGAGCGACGCGGCGTTGCCCTGGCCCTTGCCGAGGTGCTCGCCGATCTCGCGCTGGACCTTGTTGTAGTGCGTCTCGTACTGCTGCACGCGGCGCGAGATGGTGCCGATCAGGTTGTACGCGTGCGAGAGCCTCCTGGTCTTCTCTTCCTCGGTCTCGTGCGCTTTCGGCTGCTCGCCGTGGACTGACTTCTTGTCCGCGTGCGCGTCCGGCTCGCCCTTCTTGCCCTTCTTCTTCTTGCCCTTGCCGTCGAGGTGGGTGGCCTTCTCGAGCGGCGACTCCTCGTCGGCGCCCTTGGCCTTCTTCTTCTTCTTTTTCTTTTCCTCGCCTTCGGGCTCGTCGCGCACGCCGGGGATCTTCCCGGTCAGCTCGTGCGCCTTCCCGACGCCCTTGTTGAACTCCTCGGCGAGACCGATGCCCTGCTCGAGGTACCCGTGGACGTGATCGGCCTTGTCGGCCATCTCGTTCAGGTACTTGCCGAGCTCGGTGTCCTCGCCGACGAGGCCCGCGCCCATCTTCGCGAGCTCACTGGCTTTTTCGAGACCGTTCTGGACCTTCTGCGCGCCGGCGAGGCCCTTCTCGACGACACTCTGGACCTTGCCGAGCCCGTCATGAACTCCCTGCGCGACCTTTTGACCCTTCTTGATGAGACCCTGGCCCTTGGCCAGCGCCTGCTCGAGCTTGGTCTTCGGCTTGTTCCCGCCGCGCGGCTTCTTCGGCAGCGCGACCTCGCCCTCGCCTTTCGCATGCGTCTCGTGCGGTGACTTCTTGCGGCCGCGCGGCTTCGCCTCGGCGCGCTCGGCTTTCGTCCCTTCGCCGGGCGCCTTCGCGGTGCGCTTGCGCGGCGACTTGGCCTCGCCATGCGCCCCGCGCGTGCGCTTGCCGGTCGCCTCCGCCAGGTGCAGCTCGGGGTGCTTCTTCTTGTGGTCCTCGAGCTTCAGCTTGGCGACGTGCTCGAGCCCGCCCTTCTTGCCTTTGGCGAGGTCCTTGCGGGCCATCATCTTCTCGTACGCCTTGGCCGGGTCCTTGACGCCGGCCATGCCGAGGCCCTTGTCGAGGTAGCCGCGGTACTTCGAGAGCTGGTCCGAGGCCGTGTGGCCGTACTCGAGCGCCTTCTCGAGCTTGGCGTCGCCCTTGCCGGCGAGGTCGCCGACGTTGGTGATGAAATGGCCGACCGCGTTGTCGCCGACGATGTCGGCCAGACCCGGCGCGAGGTCGTGCACCTGCGAGAGCACGCCGTGCACCTTGTCGCCCGCGCCGACGACCTTGTCGAGCACGCCCTGGACCTTGGCGGCCTTGCCGCTGACCCAGATCCCACCTTTGACCACCTTGGAGCCGGTCTTCTCGAGGGCGCCGACCATCTTGCGCGCCTTCGGATTCGCCATCGCCTTTTCCAGCCCGCGCAGCGGCCCGGCGAATTTGCTGCCCTCCATGAACGCCTTTTCGGCCTTGGAGAGCTTTCCGCCACCCAGGAGTTTGCCGGCCGCGCTGACGCCCTTGAGCTTGCCGAGCGCCTTGAGCGCGCCCGGATCGAACGAATCGAGCGCGCCGCCCGCCGCGCCCTTGAGGCAATCCTTGAGATTTCCGCCGGAGGCCAGGGCGGTGATTCCGCCCTGCAGCGCGCCGACGCCGATCTTCGCCAGCGGCCCGATCTTGAGGAACGGCAGCGCGCCGGTGAGCGCTCCGCCCGCGGCGCCGGCGAGGATGCCCTTCCAGTCCTTGCCCTCAGAGATGGCGGTGATCGCGCCGATGCCCGCGCCGACGATGCCCTTCACGATCATCCCGCCGGGGATGAAGCTCGCGGCGATCGAGAGACCGGTGACGAGGAATTGTCCCGCCGGGCTTTGCAGGAATTTCGAGGTCGCGTTGTAGCCGGCCTTGATCCCCGCCCACGCCTTGCCGGCGACGTTCTTGGTCTTGTCCCAGACCTTCGCGAGCCCGCCGCCCGCGGCCCACTTCCCGGCCCTGATCGCGAGGCCGAGCGGCGAGTACTTGAGGGGCCCGTACTCGGCCGCCTTGCCGATGAAGGAGAGCCCCTTCTTGAGGCCCGAGCCGATCGCCCCGACCACGCCGGTCTTCTTCACCCACTCGAGGCCGGAGTGGACCTTGTCGCCGACGAAGTGGGCGGCGGCGCTGGCCTTCTGCTTCGCCCAGTCGACCGCGGCGCCGGCCTTGTGCTTGGCGTAGTCGAACGCCGCGCCGGCCTTGTGCTGCACCCAGCTGGCGCCGCTCTGCAGGGCATGGATCCCGGACTTGGCCAGATGCGAGAGGCCGTGAGCGCCCTGCTTGATGTGGCCCCAGATGCTCTTGCCGGTGTGCTTGGCCGCGTTCCACAGGCCGTGCGCCTTGCTCGAGATGTAGCTGCTCGCGGCGTGGAAGGCGTGCGAGCCGACGTCGTACGCCTTGTGCGCGTAGCTCGAGGCGGTGTCGTAGGCCTGGTGCGCATAGTGTGAGGCAGTGTCGTACGCCTTGTGCGCGACGTTGCTGACCGACGAACCGACTTTCCTGGCCACGCTCTTCACCGCGCCGACGCCGCGGTTGACCACGCTTCCCACGGTGCTGACCGCGCTCTTGCCGAAGTTGACCGCCTTGTGCGCGAAGTCGCTGATGCCCGACCGCGCGGTGTTGATCGTGCTCTTCGCGACGTCGGCGATCGAGCTCGTCGCCTTGCTGACCGTGTTCGAGACCGCGTGCACCGCGCTCGAGACGTGGCTGGAGACGAAGTGGCCGATGCTGCCGAGACCCCAGAGGTGCGGCTTGTGGCCCGCCTTGACCAGGCTGTTGAACGTCGAGACCGCGTTGAACATCTGGCTGTGGCCGCGCGACGCGAGGTAGTGCTGCGCCATCTGCCCGACCGGCAGCCCGCTGCCGCGTTGCGCGGCCTGGCACAGGCTGTGGAGCTCGCCGCCCTTGGCGAAGTGGCGCGCGAAGCCCTTGCCCTTCGGATGGTCGTTGAACACCTCGAGCAGCGCCTCGGCCGTGATGTGCGCCGGCATCGGCCCGCGGTGCGACTTGTGGGTCGCGAGCCGCCTCGCCTTCTCGTCGGCCTTCTTCGCCAGCTCATTCAGCGGCGTGCCCTTCGGCGCCTTGTGGAACCCGGCCAGAATCTTTCCGATATCCGCGGGCTTGGCGCGACGGATCTCGGCGTCGAGCTGCTTCTCGAGCGCCTTGCCAAGCCCGCCGCCGAAGCCCGCCAGGCCGGCGAGCCCGCCACGGCTCCCGCCGCCGAACCCGCCGAGATGGCCGCCGCCGAGCGCCTGGAACGCGCCGGTGAGGCTGAACGAGCCGAAGCCGCCCTTGGGCATCCTGGCGCCGCCGAGCCTGGAGAGCGCCGACTTCTGCACCTTGGCCAGCTCGGCCGCGAGCTGCGACTGCGACGAGTTCTTGAGCAGGCGGTCGAGGCCGGGGTTCTGCCGGCGCAGCGCCGCGATCTGCGCGGTGATCTGTGCGCCGCCGATCTGCTGGTTCCTGCGCGCCGCCTCGGTCTGGCGCTGATCGTACTTGCCCAGCGCGCCGCCCCTGGCCGCGTCGCCGTAGATCTTCTTGAGCTGGCCCTTGCGCTCGTCGATCAGCTTGCGGAACTCGGAGATGTTCGCCGCCGCGCCGCCCTTGCTGGAGGCGATCGAGCTCATCCTCGCGAGGATGTCGCCGATCTCCTGCGCGCCCTCGGCGAGGCCGTCGCGCTTGCCCTTGAGCCGGGCGAGGATCGCGTCCATCCGCGCGAGGTGGCTGCGCAGCTCGCCGCTGACCTGGTCGGTGAGGGTCCGGTGGGTCGCGGTGGCGAGGTGCGAGAGCGTCTTCTCCAGCCGGCCGGCGACCGAGTCGCGCGCGTGATGGTCGCGGTCGAGGTGCTTGAGCAGCTTCTGGGTGTGCCCCTGCGTGCCCTTGGCCTGGCGGGCCTCGACGAGGATCGACCCCAGCGCGTGGTTGAAGCGCGCGACGTGATGCTCGACCGACGGACCCTTCCCGGACGCGCCGGCGTGCCTCACCGGCAGGCGGTTCTGCGGCGCCTTCGCCTGGGCTCGGCGGAAGATCTTGTCGGCGGCGTCCTCGAGCAGATCGCAGATCGCCGACTCGAGCTGCTTGCCGAGGACGCCGAGGCGGCTCGCGACCTGCTTGCCGCCCGCGTGCGCGGCGGTCTTCGCGGCGTCGAGCGCGGACTTCGGCGAGATGGTGCCGAGACGGCCGCCGCTCGAGATCAGAATCAGGGACAGCTTGCCCTTGAGGGGCGCACCCGCCGTCCCCGAGAAGAGTTGGACCGACGGCATCACGTCGAGCCGGACGGCGCACCCCAGCTGCAGCGTGGTCGTACCCTGAATGCTCAGCGATTCCGGCAGGTTGTCGGCGCGGAAGGAGAGGCTCGCGGTCTGGCCGCCGCGGCCGATGCCGTCCATGCCGGTCGGGTAGCCGGTGGCGCGCTCGATGCGCTCGAGCGCGATCCGCGCCGGCCCGGTGGCCTTCCGGGGCGCATGACCGTGCTGGGCCTGCTGGGCGTGGGTGAGCGAGGGCGGCTTGACGCCGGGCTTGATCAGCGCGGGTGGCCGATTCGACGGAGGCTTGATCGGTTGCGCCTGCTTCGGCGGCGCCGGGCTCTTCGCGTCCTTCTTGTCGGCGGCCTTCTTTTCCGCCTTCCTTTCGCCCGACTTGATCGGCGGCGTGACCGGCTTGACGACCTGCGGCTTGGGCGGCGCCGGCGGCAGCGGCTTCGCGGCGGGTTTCGCCTGTGTCTGCGGTAACTTGGCGTGAGCGGTCTTGTCGGCCGCCTGGGGATCCGGGAGCCGGACCAGCACCGGCCCCTTCTTCGCCTGCGCCTGGAGCGCGGCCAGATTCGGGACCGGCGCCTTCTTCTCCTGGCGCTCGCCGGACGCCGATTGAAGCTGCTTCTGCCGCTCGGCGGCCTGGTGGTCGCGCTCGGCCTCGATATACTTCTGCCGCAGCCGCTCGTACTTCTCGCGGGCGCGATCGCGCGCATCCTGAAGGTCCCGGACTTTACGGTGCTTTTCCGGCAGCATGCCGCCGGTCTTGCGGGCCTGCGAGAGGACGTCGGTGACGCGGTCGACGTTGGCTTTGCGGCTCTCGAGAAGCTTGACCAGCGCGTCGCGTTGCCTCCCGGAAACCTGAGCGAATTCCAGGCCCAATGCCTTCCAGTGCTGGACGCAGTTGTCGAGATCGGCCTCGACGTCGAACTTCCTCGCCCGCTCCTTCAGGTCCTTGAGACGGCCGGCGATGCGCTCGATCTGGTCCTTGGGGGTGCCGTCCTTGAGCAGGTCGGTCTTGACCCGCTCGACCGCGCCGAAGATCGCGTCGGCGGCGTCGTGCCACTGACGCAACTCGTTGGAAAGACCGTCGTTTTTTTGTTCTTCCTGGACGCGCTTGTCGAACTGCGAAGCGTCCGCCGACGCCTGCATCATCAGGCGATGGAGGTGCTCCACTTCGAAGCGGCTCGGCGCGCTCGGCAAGTACTCCCCCTGGGTCAGGCCACGGGCCAGAACAGCTTACCCGAAGTCCGGGTAGGCATTCAAGGGGTCAAGCGATCGCAGATCGTGCGGGGGCGCGATCTTCCACCCGGACCGCGGTCTAGCGCAAGGCCGAACTGCCGCCGAGATATCCGAGGATCTCCGCCCGCTCGTCGGGAGAGAGGTGGACCTTCTTCTCGGCTTCCATCTTGTCGATCGTCGCCGCCCACTTCTGCGGCGACTGCTCGTGCGGTTCGTAGACCCGATGGCAGGAGGTGCATTTCGCCCGGTAGAGACGCTCGCCGCTCGACATCGGCCGCGACGGCGCGCTGTTGCAGGCCGTGACCAGGACCATGATGACCGCCGCGACTCTCACAGGTTGAACCCCAGCACCGAGCGGACGAAGGTCGCGCCCGAGCTGTCGCCGACGCCGAATCCGGCGCCGAGCTGGACCCAGATGCGGCTCGAGGCCCAGGAGATCGACGGCCCGAGGTAGTAGCTGCCTGCCGTCACGCCGCCGGCGGTTTCCTGCGTCGTCCAGAATTCGCCCGCGAGGTGCAGCGCGGGGCTCACCTCGTACCGGGCGCCGGCGTCGATCTCCCAGAGATGCCCTTCGCCCGCATGGAACAGCTTCTGCCCGGCGACGAGGTTGGCGACGATCTCGATCGGCCCCAGCTCGCGGGCGAGGATGATTTTTTCCTCGAGCTCCCACGGCTCCCCGAATGCCGCGGGCCGCTCGCCCTCGAGGTACAGCATCACGTCGACCGGCCACTGGCCTTTTTCGGCGAGCCGATAGCGGGTCTCGAGCCGCCAGGAGTCGAAGTGCATCGCCTGTCCGGGGGTCTGCTCGAAGACGTGGTACAGCGCCACGTCCCAGTGATCGGTGAGCCCGTACTCGAGCTCGACGCGCGGCGTGACGATCGCCTGGTCGAAGCCGCCGGCCGGCGGCGCGTCGACGTCGTTCCAGATCTCGACCTCGAGATTGCCCTGGGGTTGGGTCGCGTACTGGTAGGCGCGGACGAAGTCGCGCCGGTCGGCGCGCGCGGCGGTCGCGCCCGCCAGCACGACCATCGCCGTCGTGATACTGATTCTGATTCTCGTTCTCAATGCGGAATCGGTCGCGGACATGTCGTGGTTTCCAGGGGTCAGCGGGGGTCAGGGAAGCGCTTGCGGAAGTATTCGTCCTTCTCCTGGCAGCGCTTGCAGAGACCGTACAGCTCCAGCTTGTGGTGGGTGACGGCGAATCCGTGCTGCTCGGCGACCCGGTCCTGCAGCTCCTCGATCCGCTCGTTCTCGAACTCGAGGATGCTGCCGCACGAGGTGCAGATCAGGTGGTCGTGGTGGTGCCGGTCGAGGGCGGCCTCGTACCGGGTCTGCCCTCCTTCGAAGTGGCGGGCGCTGGCGAGGCCGGCGTCGGTGAGGATCTTCATCGTCCGGTAGACGGTCGCGGCCCCGATGCTCGGGTCGCGGGCGGTGACCTTGTCGAGCAGCTCGTCGACGCTCAAGTGGCCGGTCTGCGAAAAGAACGTGTCGACGATCAGGTCGCGCTGCCGGGTCGCCTTCAGGCCGCGGGCGGAGATCCACGACGCCAGCCTCTCCCGGGCGGTGGCAGCGGACGACTTCCGTGGCGCGACGCGTTTCATTTTGAAATTGATTCTCAATCTCGATAGTAGGCGGCGTCCACCGAAAAAGCAACTGCGTACCGCCGAGGCGCGGAGGACGCGTAGGTTCGCGGAGAAATGATGGGGTGATCGGGTGGTGGTCCGCCGGACCGGGGAGCGGCGAAACCAAAAGAACTCTGCGCTCTCCGCGCCTCCGCGGTGCGCTCGAAGCGTTACCTTTCCCACCCGCGTCGTTTCGCAAGTTCGCGCCAGGCGTCGGTGGACGTGCCGGGGTCGGTGCCCGCGATGTGGACCAGCGATTCGTGCGCGCGGGCGCGGACCGCGGCGTCGGAGTCGTCGAGCCGATCGATCAGCTGCGCCGCGTATTTCGATCCATGCGGCCGGAGCCCGGCGAGCTCGGCGGCGAGCGCCCTCACCCGCGCGTCCGACGACGTCATCAGGACCGGCACGCTGTCCGCCGAGGCCGGAGGCGGCGCGATCTTCTGCCGCGTCCCCGGCAAGAGCATGACCCAGATCAGCGCACCCAGACCGACCTGGAAGAACCCGGTCGCCGCAGGGTACTTCCTCGCCCGCACCAGCGCGAACCGGTAGATCGCGAAGACGACGAGAAACACCGCGAACAGCGTCGGAGCGGCCACCTGCGTCCAGGACGGAAGCCCGTGCCCGGCGATGTCGCCTCCCGCCCAGAACGTGAACAGCGCGGACAGCACCAGCAGCGCGTAGAGCGCCGGCCGCAGCACCTGGACGAAGGCGAGGCCGGCCCGGACCCGCAGCTTTCCCGGCCCGGCGGCGCTCTCGGCGGAAGTCACGCCGCGTCCTTACCCCGACGCGGCGTTCGCGTCCAGAATGACCGCGATGCGATTCAGCCCTTTGTTCGCAGTATCATAGTGGCCGTCGGAGAACGCCGCGGTCACCTCGCGCAGGAGCTTCTCGACGGCCGTGCGCTGCTCGTCGGAGAGCTTCGCCGACCCGCGCGCGCCCTGCAGGCGGACCATCTTCTGCTCGACGAACTTCTGGTCGACCTTCAGCTTCGCCACCACCTTCGAAAGCTGCCCGATCAGGTCCCAGGCGCGGGCGAAATCGCCCTGCCGCTTGGCGACGAAGATGTTGGCGTTGAGCGGCTGGTTCTCCGGCGGCAGGTCGCTGATCAGGATCCCGCGCGCGTCGAGGTCGGCGAGCAGATCCTTGTGCCGCTTCTCGATCGCGGCCGCCTTCGGCACCGACTTCGGATCGCGGTACTCGGGCGGCGGACCCTGCCGCTCGAAGGCGCTCACCGCCTTCTCCCGCAGCGCGACGTCCTTCTCGCGCACCGAGATGTCCTTGCCGCGTCCGTCGAGCTCCTTGAGCATCTGCGCGATCTGACCCTCGCGCTCGGCGACCTTGGCTTCGCGAGCGACCACCGCCGCCTGCCGGGCGAGCAGCGCCGCCTGCGCCGCCTTCTGCGCGTCGGCGTCGATGGCCTGCCTCTTCGCCTCGAACTCGCTCTTCTGCGCCTGGAGCGCGCTGGCCCGGACGTTGATCTGCCCCTCCAGGGCCTGCTGGCGGCGCAGCTCTTCCTCGAGCCGCGCCTTCTGCTGCGCGTCGGCGGCTGCCTTGAGCCCACGCGCCAGCTCGGCGATTCGGGCGTCGAGCTGCGACTTTTCCTTCTGCAGCGCCTCCTCGCGCTCGTGCAGCGACTTGTCCTGCTGCTCGAGCTCGCGCCGATCGCCCTGGACGACGATGGTCAGCTCGTCGGGCACGGCCTCGCGCGGGTCGTCGCACGCCGCCGCCGCGAGCACCAGCGCGAGCCACAGCCGCTTCATGCCGCCTCCGTCTTGGCGGACTTGAGCTGCTTCACTTCCCAGAGCGGCACCGGCTGGGACTTGCCCTTGAGCTTCACCGCCTCGCGCGGGGCGACGATCACCTCGTGCGCGACCTTCTCGTACACGGACTGCGAGACCAGCACTTCGCCGGCCCGCGCCTGGGACTCGAGCCGCTGGGCGAGGTTCACCGCGTCGCCGATCACGGTGTACTCGAGCCGGCGCGCGGCGCCGAGGTTCCCGGCCACCGCCTCGCCGGCGTTGATGCCGATGCCGAACCCGACGGTGGTCAGGCCGCGCCGGACGCGATCGGCGGAGAGCGTGTTCAACGATGCCTGGATCTCGAGGGCGCAATGGACCGCGGCGCGCTCGGCGTTCTCCGCCCGCCGCGGCGCGCCCCAGATGCACATCGCGGCATCGCCGATGAACTTGTTGACGCTGCCGCCGTGGTGGGTGACCCGGTCGACGACCACGTCGAAGTACTCGTTCAAAAGCGCGACCACCTCGGTCGGCGAGAGCCGCTCGGACATCGTGGTGAAGCCGCGGACGTCGAGGAAAAGTACCGTGATCTGGCGCACTTCGCCGCGCAGCAGGAGGTCGTCCTTCTCCTCGAGGATGCGCTCGGCGACGGGATCGGAGACGTAGCGCCCGAGCGTGTCGCGCAGCCGCTCGCGCTCGAGCAGACCCTCGGCCATCTCGTTGAACGAGCGGGCGAGGTCGCTGACCTCGTCGTTGATCGGGCCGGAGACGGTCGAGCGGACGTCGAAATCACCCTCGCGCAGCTTGTCCATCGCGGCCGAGAGGTCGGTGAGCGGCTGCGCGATCCGCCGCGCCATCCAGAACGCGCCGAGCACGCCGAAGAGGAGCGAAGCGAGCAGAGCGATCGCATCGTTGCGCAGGCTGCGGTTTCTCTCGGCGTCGATCGCCACCGTCGAGAGCCCCACGTCGAGGCGGCCGATCGGGTTCTGCCGGGTCTCGGCGACGAGCCGCATCGGACGCCGTCTGATCCCCGGCTCGTTGCGGCCGAGCGCCAGGATCTCCAGTGCTTTGGCCGAGTCGCGCGCGTAGAGGCGTGCGAGTTGAGGCGCGACGCGCTCGAGCAGCTTCGCGTTCACCGATGACGCGTTCTCGTCGAGGTGGCCCTTGTCGTCCCAGACGAGCGCATAGACGATCTCGAGCCCTGCGACGCGGCTCGAATTGGCGACCAGGTCGTGGACGCGGCCCGGGTCGACGCGCGCCCCATCGGCGCGCAGGTCGATGCCCAGCGGCAGCGCGGTCTGCACCAGGGTGTCCGCGAGCCGCTCCTGTGACGCAAGCTTCGCGCGCCAAGGCAGGAAAACGGTGAACAAGGCGACGAGGCCCGTCGCGATCACGACCAGCACGCCGGCGAACACGGCGATTTTCAACCGGAGTGGAAAACGGCGCATTGCGAAAGGCCAGTGTCGGCCGGGGGGCGGCCTCTGCGCAAGTATTCCGGCGTTGACTTGTAAAATGGATTTATCCAAGGTGCGCGCCTCGATATGGCCCTCCGGGACCCCGCGTACGTAGACACCGACCTGGTGGCGCTGGTGAAGCGGCGGTCGCGGCCCGCGGAAGACGCCGAGATCAGGGCCGCCCTCGCCCCCCTCACGCCCGCGGAGGAGCGGGTGTTGCGAACGGCGCTGCACAGCGACATCGACGCACATCCGCTCGGGCCGGCGGCGTGGGCGGATATCGCCAGGGGGCTGGAACCGCGGCTGGCCGCCGCGCGCGAGCTGTCGGGGTATTACACGCTGCAGGCCGAGCGGGACGCGCTGGCCGCGATGGTGGCCGATCGAGAAGGGGAAGGAAAACGAGAACCGGAACCAGAACGACTCCTCGAACCAACACGAGCACGAGAACGATCCCGAGCAGGAAAACGAGAACGAGAACGGGAACGAACTGGACAGCTTCTCGGGCTTTTCGCGTATCACCGCGATGCTCCGCTGGTCGCGCGCGCCCTGGGCGTGTCCCTTTCCGACCTCGTCGCCGAGCTCGAATCCTTGAAAATCCGCCGCAAGGCCTTCGCCCTGACCCGCGGCAGCGACCACGATCTCCCCAAGGCGTCCCCGGTCGAAAGGGCCCGCAGCGGCCCCCCTTTGCGACGCCGTCCGGCGGAAAAGCCCGCCCCGAAGCCATCCGAAAAAGACCAACAATCCCGGGCACTTCTGAATCTGCTCGCGGAGATCGGCCCCCGCCGCGCGGCCCTCGCCGAGCGCCTCGGCGAGACCGAATCCACCCTTCTCGCCCGCTTCCGCGCAGCCGGCCTGGAGCGGGAGTTCGCCCTCCGCGAGCGCGACCTGATCCGCGCGCTCTGGTCGAAGCACGTGGCGTCCGAATCGCGCGTCGCCGCCGAGCTGCAGGCGACCCCGGCCGACCTGCGCCGAATCGCCGCCGAGCGCGGCCTCGCCCGCGAGCTCGACGCCGAACGCGATCGCCTCCGCCGCGACGCCCGCCGCGCCAAATGGCCGCACCCGCGCCTCGACCAGGTCCTCCACCGCCGCGACGAGCTGCGCAATCTCGGGGTCCTCGAGGAGCTCGACCGCGAGGTCGCCGCGCGCACCGCCGTGATCTGGAAGAGCCTCCACGGCAAGCGCGACGCCCTCTCGCTGCTGGCGAAAAAACTCCATTTGACACCGGCAGATGCGGGCCTGCTGCAGCGCCTGCTCGACCTGCGTTAGATTCAGGCCCGTGCCGATCTACGAATTCGTCTGCGAAGCCTGCGGCAGGATCGTCGAGCGCCTGCAGAAGGTGACCGATCCGCCCCCGGAAAAATGCCCGGAATGCGGCGGAAAGATGGCCAAGATCATGAGCCGCAACTCGTTCCAGCTCAAGGGCGGCGGCTGGTACAAGGACCTCTACAGCTCGGGCAGCAAGTCCGACGGCGGCGGCGGCAGCAAGCCCGCCAGCGACGCGCCGGCCGCGGCGACGCCGTCGCCCTCGACCGGCGGCGCGGCTCCGAGCCATGCGCCGTCGAGCCCGCCCCCGCCGAAAAAGACCGACTCGGGCAAAACGTAGCCCCAGAGCCGCCTGCGGCGGCAGGGCCTAGCTGAGCATCGCCTGCTCGCCGAACTGCGACTCGGTTCGCAGCAGCGAGTTGAGCCGCATCGCCCGGTCGACGGCTGCCCCGCGGCGGTCATGCTTCAGGAAAGCGTAGACGTCGATGCCGCGCCGGGCGAGGAGACCCAGGCGCTCCGCCCACTCGTCGATCGGCTCCGGCCGATCGTCGTCGCGGCGGATGCGGACGTAGGTGAAGCCCGCGGTCAGCGTCAGCGGCGGCGCGCCCTCGCCGTCGTCGGTCAGGACCAGCGCGGCGTCGTGCGCCGACAGCAGTCGCAGCGTCGCGTCGTCCTGCCAGGACGGGTGATGGAAATCGAAGGCCAGCCGCAGCCCCTCCGGCATTTGCTCGAGGAACGCGGCGAGCGCGTGGCGATCGGCCTTGAAGCCGCGCGGCACGTCGATCACGATCGGCCCGAGGTTCTCCCCGAGCCGCTCGATCGCGTCGAGAAATGGCCCCATCGATCGCGCCGCGTTTCGCGCTGCGGCGAGCTCCTGCGAAACCCGGCCGGGCGCCTTGATCGCGAACTGAAACCCGGGGGGCACCGCTGCCGCCCACGACGAGAGCACTTCCGGGCCGGGCATGCGCGTATACGTCGAGACGATCTCGACCGCCGACAGGCGCTGCCCGTAGAGCGCGAGCAGCTGTCCCGGAGCGGCGCCGCGCGGGTAGACCGAGCCGATCCACTCGCGGTAGGCAAACCCCGTCGTCCCGATGCGAGCCTCAGCCAGCATGCGCGCAACTTAAGACCTCAGGCCTCAGGCGTCAGGCCTACGGCCGAGTGGGCCGGCGCTCGCTCGCTTCTTACGCCTGCGGAGTTTCCGTCGGCGGAGCCGCCGCCGGCGGAGGAGGAGCGGGCGGGGGAGCGGCCGGCTTCCTGGCAGCGGGCTTCGGCTTTGCCGCCGGCTTTCCGGGCGGCGCGTTCTTCGCGGCTTCCTTCCGCCGCTTCGTCCGCTGCTTCCACTGCTTGCGCCGCCGCATGATCAGGCGGATGTGCTTGCTCTTCGAACGCGCCATTCGTTTGCCTCGCTGTGAAGGGCGCGCACTCTACGCAGGAGTCGCACGGCGCGCAATCACGTTTCCGGTATTGTCACCGCGGACCTTGGACGACACGAAGCCGCGCCTTCGACGCGCATCATGTCCCCGGCTCTTTCGGCAGCGGCACGGTCATCATGCCCTCCGCGCCGCGGGCCGCGCTCGGCGGCGCTTCGGCGACGCGCGGCGCCTCGGGGGGCGGCGCCTGCGGCGGCGGCGGCGACGGACGCGGCCGCGGCTTGATCGCCGACCGCTGGACGACTTCCTTCACCTCCTGCAGCGGCAGCGCCGGCGCGAAGTTGCCGTTCACGCCCTCCATCTCGCGCGCCATGCAGAGCGAATTGAGGATCGCCTCCTCGGTGGCCTCGATCGCCGCCTCGTAGAGCGGATTGAGGCGCTGATCGAGGAGGATCTTCATGTGGTAGATCATCTTCTGCGTCGTGCGCGGGATCTTGTTCGCCGTCGAGAAGGCGAGGATGATCTCGCCCGATCCGTGCGCCGCGATGCTTCCCGCGCGCCCGATTCCGAGAGCGACACGCTTGGCGATGCGCCCGAGCTGGTGGCTCGACAACGGCGCGTCGGTCGCGACCACGGCGATGATGCTCCCGTAGTTGATCGCGCGCTTCGAGACGTTGCGGTAGCGAGGCTCGAGCAGCGGGCCGATCGGCAATCCGGCCACGCGCAGGTCGCGCATGTGACCGAAGTTGTTCATCACCAGGACGCCGACGGTATACCCGCCGAACGCGGGCGCCAGCTTGCGGCTCGAGGTGCCGATGCCGGCCTTGAAGTCGCAGCAGATCATCCCGGTGCCGCCGCCGACCGATCCTTCCGCGACCGGCCCGCTCGAGGCCGTCTGCAGCGCCTCGTAGACGTTCTCCGCCAGGACGTGGCGGCCGGCGACGTCGTTCATCCACGAGTCGTCGCACTCGCCGACGAGCGGGATCAGGACGTCGTGCTCTCCGCCGATGCCGGGGAACTGCTCCACCATCCACTGCACCGCGGCGTCGCTGACTTGTCCTACACTGAGTGTATTGGTGAGGAAGATCGGCGTCTCGACCAGCCCCCACTCCATCAGCTGGGTGAGGCCGCTGACCTCGCCGGCGCCGTTGAGGACGAATCCGCCGCCGGTGACCCGCTGCTCGAAGACGTTCTTTTCATTGGGCAAAATCGCGGTGACGCCGGTGCGGACCGGACCGCGGCCGCGCCGCAACGGACCGGCGCCACGGATGATGGTCGAGTGGCCGACCAGCACGCCCTCGACGTCGGTGATCGCGTTCCACTTCCCCGGCTTGAAGCGGCCGAGCGGCAAGCCGAGCTCGCGCGCCCGGAAGCGCTTCTCGGGGTTGTGGATCTGCGGCCTGTCCTCGGGCTGCTTCACACCCGAAGATGTAACACGGGCGCTATTTCTTGAAAGAGAACGCCGCCCAGGTGTCGTCGACGGAAACCACCCGCACCGGCTCGAAGCCGCGGCCCTTCATGAAGATCCAGAGCTTGTCGCGGCCCAAGTCGGTCTCGAGCTTGCCGGGCTTCGGGTAGCAGACCCAGAGCGTCGCACCGGCGGGGACCTGGTCCAGGGCTTCCTGGTTCTTGGGCAAGTGCGCCTCCCGGGTCGCCCACAGCACGACCGCGTCGGCGAGGTCCATCGCCTTGGCCGTGTTCTTGATCTCCGGCTGGTTCTTCTGCGGGTTGATGACGAAGACCTTCTCGTTCGGCTTGAGCAGCGCCTTGTCGATCGCGGGAAGGGGCATCGGACGATCCTGCCGAAAGCAGGCAGGCGAGCGCAAGTCTCAGAAAATTGTGGGTATTCACGAGTACGGACACCCCGTACCAAGCCGCACCCGTGCTCACGGCTGTTTTCGCCAGTCCTGCCGTGCGAAAGGGACCAGCGCATGCAACCGGCCCTCGCGGTCCTGCTTTGCTCTCTGCCTGCCGGCGCTCCTTCGCTCGACCTCGAAGTGTCGACGAGGGTCTGCGAGCACGGGGCGGCGTGACGGGGCAGGCGCGTTTCCACACCACTGGACGGCATCAGCGCCGGCTACTGCGCAATGCTCGGCCGGCTCCGCCTCGGGCTCGAGCTGAGCATGGACGGGTTCAACCGCGTGCGGGGTTACAACGGCGTCAACTGCGCTCTTCAGTCTGGCTGTCCGGACGGGACGATGTGGCTGCGGGGCGCGGCGTTCACCTTCGGCGTCGGCTGTCGCTAAACGGCGCTGCTCTGGAGCTCTGTGCCTCGCCAGCCGACTCCGAGCAGCCACGTCCGCGGCGCCGCGACCGGCGCATCCGAGCCGACGAACCCGAGAAAGCGAATCGACGAGAATGCATCGACGAACTTCGCGACCCGTTCACCCCGCTGGCGGGCGTGGCGCGCGAAGTTGCCGAGGACGTAGCGCAACGCGTTGGCGACCTCGCGCCGCGTGCGCAGCACGTGCGCGTAGTAACGGTCCGCCCACACTCGTCCCCCGTGGTTGAAGAGCCGGTTCAGCGTCTTCGCGATCCGGATCGCGAGCCCCTGCATGCCCTTGCCGAGCGCCTCGCGGTCCTCGGCCTCGACGAGCAGGTGCAGGTGGTTGCCCTGGATCGAGTAGTGCACGATGCGCATTCCGAAGCGGATACGCGCCTGTCGAAACGCCTCTTCCACCGCGCTCACTACCCGTTGCCTCCGCAGAAACCCGACGCCCGCGGCCGCGCGCAGCGTGACGTGGACCGGGTGATGTCGAGAGAACTCCTCCCGCTGCAAATGCGACACGCCGGAATCCTTCTTCGGCGGCCGGCCGCGCTTCGGCCGCCTTCGGGTGCGAAATCGGACGAGCATCTGCGTTTTTCTCATCAGTTATTTATGGCAGATATTTGTGAGAAGCACCACAAAAATGTGAACGACGCGCGCGGTAGAGTCTGCTCGTCGAGGCTCTCATTCGCATGAAGCATCGGCGAGGACGCAGCGGAAAAAGGGTTCACTCTGATCATGTTGGCCGCTTGCATAGCAGCCGCAGTCGGCTGCCCTTCGGCGGCGACGAAACGACGAGATGTTGTTCGGGATTCCAGCTATGCGCGTGCAACGCCTGACGTGAGCGCTATGCCTACGGACGCGGAACTGACGGGCAAGCTGCTCCCGTACTGCCGCGTCCTTGTCGTGGCGACGGAACGCGGTTGCCGCTACAGGATCGCACAACAGGAACGTTTCGACGGCGGAGTGGCCATCGGGGATGCCAATCGCACGGCTGCAATGCAGCGAGCGAATCGACACATGCACCGGGCCTCTTGATTGCCTCTGCCCGCCCGACGTTTCGGTCCGAGTGGAATTTGAGCACAGGTGATCCTGGAAAGCAGCCGTGAGCGGGAACTGACCTCTCTCGTCGAATCAACTCCCGGGCGAAAGCGCCGGCGCGATCTTCGGCTCTTCCGCGACGGGCGGCGGGGTCGAAACGGTGATCCCGTTCGAGCCGCGGGCCTCCGTGCGGCGCTCGCGTTCGCGCTCCTTGTAGCGGCGGATGGCGCCGGAGAGGATCTCGCTGATCAGCGCGTTGTACTCGATGCCGGCGGCCTTCGCGATCAGCACCAGGTCGCTCCACCCGGGAGTCAGGCCGGGCAGCGGGTTGCACTCGAGGAAGTAGATCTTCCCCTGCTCGTCCATGCGGAAATCGACCCGCGCGACGTCGCGGCAGCCGAGGGCGATGAAGCACTCGCGGGCCGCGCGCTCGAGCGCTTTCAGCTGACCGGGCTCGAGCGGCGCCGGCACGTCGTAGCGGATCTTCGACGACGAGTCCTGCTTGAACTCGAACGAATAAACCGGCCGCGTCTCCTCGGTGTCGAGGAAGACGACCTCCATCGGAGGCAATACCTTTGGTCTTCGCTCGCCGAGCATGCCGACGGTGAACTCGCGCCCGCCGATGTAGTCCTCGACCAGCGCCGGCTGGTCGTACTTGGCGATCATCTTCAAAGCCGCATCGCGCAGCTCGGCCTCGTTCTCCACCACGCTGGTGGTGTGGACGCCCTTCGAGCTGCCCTCCGCGACCGGCTTGACGATCAACGGGAATCGCAAATCTTTCGGTAATCTTTCCTTGCCGGTGGTCATGGTGAAGAAATTCGGCGTCAGGATGCCGTGCTGGCGGACGATCTTCTTCGCCAGCGCCTTGTCGAGGGCGATGTTCAACGCGGCGGGGTCCGAGCCGGAGTAGGGAATGTCCAGAAGCTCGAGCAACGCGGGGACTTGCGACTCCCGGTTGCGGCCCTTGATCCCCTCGGCCATGTTGAAGACCAGGTCCGGCTTCATCGTCTCGATCAGGGACGGCAGGTCGGCGGTCGCTTCCAGATCGATCACTTCGTGCCCGGCCGCGGCGATCGCCTCGCGCACCGCCTGGATCGTCTTCGGCGAATCGTACTCGGCCTCCTCGTCGCGCGTGCCGTCGAGCGCGGGCTTCACCCGTTTGACGTTGAAGGTGAATCCGACCCGCAGCGGCCCGGTCTTGCGCGGCGGCTTGTTGCGCGCGTTGCGCGGCTCGTCGAGGCTCCAGCGCGCCACGGCGGACTCGACGACTTTCGCCAGGACGCCGTCGGTGTGCAGACCCTCGAGAGCGGCCGCGGCGTAGATGCCGGCGCCCGGCTCGAGCGAGGGGAGAGCGTTGATCTCGATGAAATAGACCTGCCCGTCGTCGGCGACGCGGAAGTCGATGCGCCCGAGATCGCGCACGCCGAGCGCCTTGTACGCCCGCCGCGCCATGTCCTGCGCGCGCTCCAGGACATACGCCGGGAACTCGGCCGGACACCGGACGTTGACCGCGTTGTAGTGGACCGCTTTCAAATCGTAATCATAAATTCGATAACGACGTTTCGATAATTCCGACTGGTCGATCACGTACTCGACCGGGGTCAACACTCCCGCGCCGGCCTTCTCGAGGAACGCGACGGTCAGGTCCTTGCCCGGGACGTACTCCTCGACCAGCACGCCCGCCGGAAATCGCGCCAGCTGCTTCTCGACCAGCGCGCGCAGCTTGCCGCGATCCTCGACGACCGACTCCTGCGTGATCCCCTTCGACGACCCTTCGAAGTTCGGCTTCACGATCAGCGGAAACCGCCAGCCGTCGAGCTTCAGATCGGCGGGCTCCTCGACGAACTGCCCGCGCGGCGAGATCACGCCGTGCTCGCGCAGCATCAGCTTCGTCAGCGCCTTGTCGAGCGTGACCGCGAGGACCCACGCGTCCGATCCCGTGTACGGGAAGCCCAGCTCGTCGAAGAGCGCCGGATAGAACGCTTCGCGAAACCGCCCGCGCCGCCCTTCCGCGGTGTTGAAGACGAGGTCGGGGGCGTAGGCCTCGAGCCGCGCCGCCGTCCTGCTAGCCGGCCCGGAAACCTCAATCCTTTCAACGCGATGGCCGAGCCGCTCGAGCGCGGTGGTGAGCGCGTCGATGGTCTCGCGGCTGTCGAACTCGGCTTCGTCTTCGGAGTCGGTGAGGCGCAGGTTGTGAGTCAGGGCGAGGCGCATGGTGCTGCGTTCTCCTTCAAGCGAGCGGCGCGTGACGCCAGCGGGGCTGCGGTTCGGGCCGTTTCACCGGCCGCCGGCGCACGCAGGCCGAGCGCCATCGAGGCGTCGATCACCTGCGTACCCGCGAAGAGGTCACCGAGGCGGCGGTGTCCGAGATCCTTCGTCAACGGGCGCAGCGCGACTCCGGCCTCGATCAGCGCGATGCAGCCGAGCGCGGCGGCGGTCGTCAAAAGCGGCCAGCCCGGCAACAGCGCGAGCACGAAGATCGCGTTGCGCAGCATCGAATCGCGGACCCCGCCCGGACGGCGCGTGTACAGGACCATCACCCGCAGACCCGCCAGCCGCTTGCCGAGCGAGCGGCCGGGACCGAAGAGGGAATCGCCGCACAAGAGCAGCGCGGCGCAGAGGTAATCGCCGGCCCGCGGGTGTGCGCGCGGCACGAGCAGCAGCGGCGCCAGCGCGATCAGCAGATCGATGACCCGCGCCACGACGCGCCGCGGGAAGTTTGCGGGCGGGTAACTCGGAGGCTCTCCGGAAGACGCGTCAGTCACCCTCGGCCCCCTCTTCAGGAAAGCTGCGCGTGAAGAGCACGAACGCCATCGCCGGCCGCTTGGAAGACTCGCGCATCGCGAACTGCATGCCCTCGAACGTCCAGCCCTGCCCGGTCCACTCGTTCACGATCGCTTCCAGGCTTTCGTCGGTGACCGAGCTGGTCTCGACGATCTTCCATCGCGTCGCGGACTTCAAGCTTGATCTTGGAGCCACCGCGCGGCGTCCACGGCGCTGTAGGTCAGGATGATGTCCGCTCCTGCCCGCTTGATTCCGGTGAGGATCTCGAGGCCGACCCGCTTCTCGTCGATCCAGCCCTGCTGGGCGGCGGCCTTGAGCATCGCGTACTCGCCCGAGACGTTGTAGGCGGCGATCGGCAGGTCGGTGAGCCGCTTCACCTCGTTGATCACGTCGAGGTACGCGAGCGCCGGCTTGACCATGATCATGTCGGCGCCCTCGGCGATGTCGAGGAGCGCCTCGCGGCGGGCCTCGCGGACGTTGGCGGGATCCATTTGATACGCCTTGCGATCCTTCGGGCCCTCGCGCGGGGCGCTGTCGGCCGCTTCACGGAACGGGCCGTAGAAGCCGCTCGCGTACTTGACCGCGTACGAGAGGAGCGCCGTCTCGGAGAGGCCGTGCTCGTCGAGCGCCCGGCGGATGGCGGCCACGCGGCCGTCCATCATGTCGCTCGGGGCCACGATGTCCGCGCCCGCCTGCGCGTAGGCGACCGCGGCCTTCGCCAGAAGCGGCAGCGTCTTGTCGTTGGCGACGGCGACGTGGCCGCGGGCGTCGCGCTCGAGCGGCCCGCAGTGGCCGTGGTCGGTGTACTCGCACATGCAGACGTCGGCGACGAGGACCATCTCGGGCAGCGCGTCTTTCAGCGCCTTGAAGCCGGTGCAGACCGGGCCGTTGGGGTCCCACGCGCTCGTCCCCTCGGCATCCTTCTTGTCTGGAATCCCGAATAATATCAGCGAGCGGACGCCTGCCTTGAAGGCGGTGCGCGCCTCTTCGACGATCAGGTCGACCGAGAGCTGGGCCACGCCCGGCATCGAGCCGATCGGCCTGCGCACGCCGCGGCCGGAGACCGCGAAGAGCGGGAGCATGAAATCGCTCGGCTTCAGGTGCGTCTCGCGGACGAGCGTCCGCAGCGACTCGGTGCGGCGCAGCCGGCGCGGGCGGTCGATGGGGAAGCTCATACCGGGCGCACGGTAACGCCCAAGTGCACCCTGTTCAAGGCTTATACGTGCCGGCGGCGCGGATCGCGGCGAGCACGTCGCGCGGCACGAGGTGCGAGACGTCGCCGCCCGATCCGAGAAGCGCGCGCACGTCTGTGGACGAGACTTCGGGAAAAACCGGCTTGCCGCTTGCGGCTTGCGGCTTGCGGTAACCGCCGCGCTCGAGCTCGATGATTCGCGCAAGCTCTTTGATTCGTTCGAAGTTCTTCCACTGAGATCGTTCGGCGTCGAGGTCGCTGCCGAGAACGAGGGCGAAGTTCGTGCCCGGATGTCCCGCGTCCAGCCACTCCAGCAGATCGACCGTACGCGCCTTTCCGGACTCCTGCTCGGCGCGGGAGACACGCGTTCGAGGCAGGGATTGCGCGAGTTTTTCGCAAAGCTCGACGCGGTGCTCGAAGGGCGCGGCCGCCTTCTTTCCGAGGGGATGCTCGAAGACGGGGACCAGCCAGAGCTCGTCGATCGGCTCGGTCGCCAGCACGTAAGCGGCGGCGAGCAGGTGGCCGACGTGGGGCGGGTCGAAGCTGCCGCCGAACAGCGCGATCTCAGGCATAGAGCAGCACCGCCGCGCGGCGTTTGATGAAATCGGCCTTCTCTGCGTCCCACATCGCGCACAGCTGGGCGACGGTCGCGCCCTGCTCCACCGCCTTGCGAAACGCGTCGCTGCCGGTGAGCAGGTCGATGGCGGGCTTGTCGTCGACGAACTCGTACTTCTCCGTACGCCAGCGGAATCTCGCGGCGTCCTGGGCGCGGGCGTGGACGATCGCAGCGACGCCGAGCCGGACCGCGTCGATGCCGCGTGCGTAGTCGACGTGGACCTGCACGCCGTGACATCGCCCGCGGGCATGCTTGTCCCAGGTCGGCGTGAACGAGCAGGGCCGAAAACGGACGCCCGGGAGCTTTTCGCGGATGAGGTCCGAGGCGAGCTTTTCCGGGTCCAGCCACGGCGCGCCGAAGATCTCGAAGGGCCGCGTGGTGCCCCGCCCTTCGGAGAGATTCGTCCCTTCGAGCAGGCACATCCCCGGATAGACGAGCGCGGTCTCGAGCGTCGGCATGTTCGGCGACGGCATCACCCACGGCAGCCGCGTGTCGTGAAAGAGCATGTCGCGCCGCCAGCCGCGCATCTCGATCACTTGCAGGTCGCAGCCGGGATTGATCAGCCGCGCGTACTCGCCGGCGGTGAGGCCGTGACGCGCGCAGATCGGCCACAAGCCGACGAACGACTCATACCCGGGGTGAATCACGCCCCCCTCGACCGTCCGTCCGCCGATCGGGTTCGGCCGATCGAGCACGAAGAAACGCACTTTCGCCGCCGCGGCCGCTTTCATCGCCAGGCC
>JAIVGS010000110.1 GCA_020201435.1 Myxococcales bacterium | reverse complement strand
GTGTAGAGCTTCTTGAGGAGGTAGTTCTCTTCGTTGTCGAGCGTGGCGCCGCCGAGGTGCGCGATCCCGAGAGTGCGCTGGACGCCGTGGCCCCTCCCGTCCTTCTCTTCCCAGGTCGCCTCGCGCGCGTTCTTCACCCGCATCGCGGCCATCCGCGTCGCGACGTCGAGCGGGATCCGCTCCCACTTCGTTCCCCCCGGCCGCCGGTAGAGCACCTCGTGAATGCGGTGCGACCCCGTCACCAGCTGGAACGTCGCCGCGCCTTTCGGGCACAGCCGGCCGCGCGAGACCGGCGAGTCGTCGTCGCCCTCGATGTCGAGGATCCGCCCGTCCTTGACGTAGACGTTCTGGCCGCATCCGACCGCGCAATAGGGGCAGATCGACTTGTGCACTTGCGCGCCGTCGGTGCGCGGCCGCAGCGCCTCGCTGCGCTCCGACCAGGCGGACGGCCCCAAGCCGTTCGCGTCTCGTTCCACGACCTGCCGCAGCAGGGGCCACAGCTTCATGCCGCAATCTAGAGCATCGCCGCGGCCGACGCAGATCGTTTGAGCACAAACGATCTATCGCGCCTTCTGGTACGTGCCCATCAGCTCGGCTTTCGCCAGCAGGTGCCCGGCGAACGCCCGCTCGAGCCGCTGGCGGGTGGGCGTGCCCAGGTCCGTCAGCACGGTGTCGAGCGCGTGGAGCACGAAGAAATACCGATGCTGCCCGATCGGCGGACACGGCCCGCCCCACCCGGTCCGCTTGAAGTCGGTGACGCCGGGGAGCGTCCCCGCCGGCAGGGCGTTCTCCGCCACCGCCTCCGGCAACCCTTTGCAGCCGGGCGGCAAGTTGTAGAGCACCCAGTGCACCCAATCGATGCGGGGCGCCTTCGGATCCGGCGCGTCGGGATCGTGCACCACCAACGCGAGGCTCTTCGCGCCCTGCGGCACGCCGCTGAATTCGAGCGCGGGCGACACGTCCTTGCCCTCGCAGGTGTACAGAGAAGGAATCGAACCGCCGTTCGAAAACGCTGGCGATGTGATGGTCAACATGGCGTCGAACTGTGCCCCGCGCCGCGCCGCCGTCAAGGTGGTAAATCGTCTCCTGTGGACAAACCGCGCGTCTTCATCACCAGGAAACTTGCCCTCGAACCGGCGAGCATCCTCGGGCCCGGCATCGAGATCGATCAATTCGACTCGGAAGATCCGCTGCCTCGCGCGCGCTTGCTCGAGCGCGTGGCGCAGGCGTCGGCGCTGCTGCCGATCCTCGGCGATCGCATCGACCGCGAGCTGCTCGACGCGGCGCCGCGCTTGCGGATCGTCGCGAACCACGCCGTCGGCTACGACAACGTCGACGTCCTGGCCTGCACCGCGCGCGGCGTCTGGGTCACCAACACGCCCGGCGTGCTCACCGAATCGACCGCAGACCTCGCCTTCACGCTCCTGCTCACGCTGGCGCGGCGCATCCGCGAGGGGGAGCGCATGGTCCGCGAGGGAAAGTGGCTCGGGTGGGCGCCGACGCAGCTGCTCGGCATGGAGCTGCGGGGAAAGACGCTCGGCATCATCGGGTACGGCCGCATCGGCCAGGCGGTCGCGCGACGCGCGGAAGGATTCGGGATGCGCGTCATCTTCACCGACGAGCGCGGCGGCGTGCCCCTCGACGAGCTGCTTTCGACGTCCGACATCATCACCATTCACACGCCGCTGATGCCCGAGACCCATCACCTGATCGGCGCCGCCGAACTGTTGCGCATGAAGCGCGGCGTGCTGTTGATCAACAACGCGCGCGGGCCGATCGTCGACGAAGCCGCTCTGGTGGCCGCGCTCCAGTCGGGCCATCTCGGCGGCGCCGCGCTCGACGTGTACGAGTTCGAACCGAAAGTGCATCCCGCATTGCTCGGCCGCGACGACGTCGTCCTTCTGCCGCACCTGGGCAGCGCGACGCGCGAGACGCGGGAGGCGATGGGCCGCCTCGCGCTCACCGACATCGAGCTGGTCCTGCGGGGCGAGCGCCCGGCGCATCCCGTCAACGAGGTCGCGGCGAAATGAAAGCGCTCACCCGCTATCTGACGATGCACACCTCGGAGCGGATGGCGTTCGTCAACATCACGCGCGACGTCGAGAGTGCCGTCGCCGAGGCCGGCGTCGCGGAGGGATTGTGCCTGGTGAACGCGATGCACATCACCGCCAGCGTCTTCATCAACGACGACGAGCCGGGATTGCACGAGGATTACAGGCGGTGGCTCGAGCAGCTCGCGCCCTTCGATCCCAGTCCGCGGCGGTACCACCACAACCGGACCGGCGAGGACAACGGCGACGCCCACCACAAGCGGCAGATCATGGGGCGCGAAGTCGTCGTCGCGATCACCGACGGGAAGCTCGACTTCGGCCCCTGGGAGCAGATTTTCTACGGCGAGTTCGACGGCCGCCGTGACAAGCGAGTCCTGATCAAGGTCATTGGCGAGCAGGCTTGAGGAGCAGGAACCCGCGGCCGCCGGGACCGAATCCCGCGGCGTTGCGGACGTTGAAGACCAGCTCGCCGGTCGGCAGCTCCCAGTAGACGTCGGCGCGCACGTCGTCGTTCGCCGACGCCTGCGAGACCGTCAGCATCTGCTGCCAGTGCACGCCGTCGCCGCTGCCCCAGAGCGAGCCCCTGGTATAGCCCGCGGCTTCGACGTCGGCGCCGTCCTCGTGGGTGGTGCCGACGACGAACCCGCCGATGCTCCGCACCGCATGCGTCGAGTAGCTCGCCGACGGGAGCGTGACGTAATCAGTCTCGGTCCCGTTGAGCTGGATGCGGGCGATCTGCGGCTTGTTCGGGATCGATCCCTGGTAGCTGATGTCCTGGCCGCAGAGGAACGATCCGTCCGAAAGCACGGTTCCGTCGACGATGTCACCGGCCTGCGTGCCGCCCTTGATCAGCGTCCACGACGCGCCGCCGTCGGTCGATCGATAGAGGCCCGACTGCACGTCGAAGTCGCCGAAGAACGCGAAGAGCGCATGCCGCGCGGGATCGGGCATCACCCCGTGGCCGTGGCGGTGGCCCTGGAAGGTGAATTGCACGAACCACGTCGCGCCGCGATCGGTCGACTTCCAGAGGCGGATCGGCGTCGAGCTCGTCGTAAACACTTGATACTCGATATAAAAGAGAGCGCCGTCCAGTTCGCCGAAGCTGTGCGGACTGAGCGTGCGGTAGACGCCGGTGTTGAGGACCGTGCTCCAGGTCGCGCCGTGATCGGTCGAGCGCGCGAGGTAGTGCGTGCCGCTCGAGCTGACGTCTGCGATCAGCGTGCCGTCGGAGAATGCGTTCATGTTCCACAGCGAACCGGGCGTAGTGCCGCGCAGCGTCCAGCTGCGTGCGTTGCCGCTGGCGTACACCTGCGAGTCGCTGCCGTTGAGGTTGACGCCGTACGAGGTGCCGGTGTTGTCGACGGCGAGGAGGTCGAAGCCGGTGCTGGTGTACGTCGTCGAGACGCTGAGGTTGACGCCGCCGTCGGCGGGGGGACCGGCATCGGGAGCGCCAGCGTCAGCAGCGCCCGCGTCCGGCGTGCCCGCGTCGGCAGTGCCCGCGTCGGGAGTGCCGGCGTCGGGAGTGCCGGCGTCGGGAGTGCCGGCATCCGGCGTGCCTGCATCCGCGCCGCCCCCACCGCCGCCACCGGCGACTGGACCGGTGAGCGTGAAGTCGTCGAAGAGGATGCCGGCCATCGTCGCGGAGATGCCCGCGCCACCGCTGCCGGTGTATGCCGCGGCCGACGAATCGCTTGCGCTCAGCTTCGGCACGCCGTTGACGTAACCGGTGAGCGTGACGGGGAAAGCCCCTTGCACGTTGAACGAGAAACTGTTCCACGCGCCCAGATCCGGAATGCCGCTCGCGACGCCGCCGAGGACGGTCACCGCGGACCCGGCGTACCGGCGGATCTCGAGCCTGCCCGAGGAGGTCAGCGCCAGCGCGTAGCGATTGCCGCCGTTGACGCGAAGCTCGAGCATCGACTCGCCGCCGGCGAAGTTGACCATCTTCGCGTCGATGCGGCAGTCCGCGCACGAAACACCGACTGCGGTCGCACGGTCGAGCGCGTCGAGGTCGGAGTTGGCGCGGTTGTCGTCGCGCCAGAGACCCACCGCGACCGTCCACTTCGGACCGAGGCCGGACGAAAGCGTGCGATTGAAGTCGTCGGTGAAGATGACGCCCGTCGTCGTGCCGCCGCCGCTGCCGCCGTCGGGTGTGCCGGCGTCACCCGATCCTGCGTCGGGCGTGCCGGCATCGGGTGCTCCGGCATCGGGGATGCCCGCGTCCGGTGTTCCTGCATCCGGCGTCCCCGCGTCGGGCGTTCCTGCATCCGGCGTTCCTGCATCGGGCGTCCCTGCGTCGGGCGTACCCGCGTCGACGCCACCGCTCCCGCTCCCCGTCCCGGTCACCGTGAAATCGTCGAACCAGATTCCCGCGACCGTGGTGGTGATTCCGGTCGTGCCCGCCGCGACGATCGCCGACGACGACGAATCGGTGACGCTCACCTTCGGCACGCCGTTCACCGACGCGACGAGCTGCACCGGCCCGGCGCCGCTCACGTTGAGCGCGATCGTCGCCCAGTTGCCGAGATCGGAGATGCCGCTCGCGACGTCGCCGAGGACGGTCGTGGTGCTGCCGTTGTGCCGCCGGATCTGGAGACGTCCGTCGGCGAGCACGGCGACGTCGTAGCGGTCGTTGTTCGCGGCCTCGCGGATGTCGAGCGCGGCGGTGGCGGCCGCGAAGTTCACGATCCTCGCCTGCACGCTGCAATCGGCGCAGCTCAAGCCCACGACCGCCGCCTGGTCGTTGGCCCCGTCGAGGTCGGAATTCGCGCGCTGTCCGTCGTCGCGCCAGAGCCCGCTCTTGACCTGCCACGCGCTGCCGAGACCGGAGCTGATGGTGCGGTTGAAATTGTCGAAGAAGAGGGTGCCGGTCGCGGGCGGCGGGGCCCCGGCGTCGGGCACGCCGCCGTCGGGAGGAGGCGTGCCGGCGTCAGACGGAGGCGTGCCGGCGTCGACTCCCCCGTCCGCGGGCGGGGGCGGCGGCGGCGCGGAATTCGGCGTGGGCGCAAACGTCAGCGCGACCGATCCGCTGCTGTTCGCATCCGGCGTGTTTCCGTAGAAGCAAGGCACCGCGGGGACCGTGTTGGGCAGCACGTCGACCGCCGCTTCGTACCCCTTGAATCCGCCGCTCCCGTCGAGCAGGTGCGTGCTGCCGAGCACCCCGCCGGACAGGACTCGGTAATACATCTGATAGTTGGTGTTCGTCGAAACCATCCGGTTCCAGAAGATCACCACGTCGCTTCCGACCCGCGTCGTCGCCGGCTGCAGCGCCCAATCGGCCACGCCCTCGACCTGGACCCGCGAGCTCCAGCTTCCGTTCCAATGGCGGTACCAGAGCTGCTCGTTGACGTCCTTGTACAGCAGATGCACGCCGCCGGCGCCGTCGTCGGTGGCCGACAGCGCGGCGCCATGGTAGATGCCCTCGGAGAAGACGACCTGCGGCGAGCTCCAGCTCGAGAGCGCGTCGCCGTCCGAGCGCATCCGCATGTAGCCCGGATCGACGGCGTGCGTTCCGTAGAGCAGCATCAGCTTGTTGCCCGCCACCCGCAGGATCCTGCCACCGGGCCGATCGGAGAAGCTGTCGAGCGACGGCTGCGTCTGGAACGTCGCGCCGCCGTCGCTGCTCACCGACATCACCATCGTGAACGTGCCGTCGCTGTTGAGCCGCTGCGCCCAGATCCAGATCCGGCCGAGCGAGTCGCGCGCGATCTCGCCGCGCAGATACGCGGTCGCTCCGGAAGTCGAATCGAACACCCGCACCGCCTGCTGCGGCACCCAGTCGGAATTCCCGTTCCACCGCCACCACTGGAACCAGACGTCGTGGGCGGTCGAGCCGAAGATGTCGGGCCCTTCGTACGAATAGACGAGCGCGACGTCCATGCCGACCGCGATGATGTCGGGCGTATCCCGATCCGCGGAGCTATCCTGGATCGGCGCGTACCAGCTCCAGGTCCGCGCCTCGTCGTCGCTGCGCCAGAAACCGAGCCAGTGCCCGCCGGCGCCGTCCTGCTGGACGGCCAGAAGCCAGGTCGCCGCCTTGCCGTTCTGTGGATCGAGGCGGACCATGTGACGCGCTGCCGGAAGTGTCAATGCATTGCCACCTCCGGCGTCCATCACGTTCGCTGCAACGAGCAACGCAGCCAGCGCGCCGAAGATCCCCATCGACCCCTCCCCCGCGGATCAATGTAAGGATTCGAACCCGCCCGTTGCACGGGCGCGTTACGGCACGCACGGGAGGAGAGCAGCAGCGAGCGCCGGCTAATCGGTCCCCGGCACGAACGGCTCGGTGTCTGCCCACGCCGCGACCGGCTCTTCGAGCGCCTTCGCGGCCCTGCCGGCCGGGAGCTGTACGTCGGACGCGCGTCGCAGCGGCCGGCCGCTGCGCGGCTTCTGCTCGGCCTGGAGCACGCGCTCGCTCGTCTTGAGCAGCGAATCCGGAATCAGCGAGATCGAGTCGATCCCCTGCTCCACCAGGAACGCGGCGAAATCGGGGAAATCGCTCGGAGCCTGGCCGCAGATCCCGATCTTCCGCCCTTTGCGGCGGGCGGCGTCGATCAGGCGGGCGCACGCCTGCAGCACCGCCGCATTGCGCTCGTTGAAGAGCGGCGCGACCAGCGCGCTGTCGCGATCGACGCCGAGGATCAGCTGGGTGAGATCGTTGGAGCCGATCGAGAAGCCGTCGAAGATGTCGGCGTACTGATCGGCGAGGAACACGTTCGACGGCAGCTCCGCCATCACGTACACTTCGAGCCCGTCGCGCCCCTGCACGAGGCCGCCTTCGCGCAAGACCGCGATCACTTTACGACCCTCGTCGGGGGTGCGGCAAAACGGCACCATGATCTTGAGGTTCTTGAGGCCGAACTCCTCGCGCACGCGCTTCACGGCGCGCAGCTCGAGCATGAAGCCTTCCTTGTACTTCGGATGGTAGTAGCGCGAGGCGCCGCGCCAACCGATCATCGGGTTCTCTTCGATCGGCTCGAACTGCTTTCCGCCGAGCAACGTCGCGTACTCGTTCGACTTGAAGTCGGACAGACGCAGGATCACTGGCTTGGGATGAAATGCGGCTGCGATGGTTCCGATCCCCTGCGCGAGCTTGTCGACGAAATACTCCGCCTTGTCGTCGTACCCGCGGGTGATCGCGTCGATCTCCCTGCGCACGTCCTCGGGAACGCCGGCGTACTGCGTGAGCGCGAGCGGATGCACCTTCACCCAGCTGGCGAAGATGAACTCCATCCGCGCCAGGCCGACGCCGTCGTTGGGCAGCATCGCGGTGGAGAAGGCCTGCTCGGGGTTCCCGACGTTGAGCATCATCTGCGTACGCGGCCGCGCGAACTGCTCGCGATCGACCTCCTCGACTTCATACTCGAGAGCGCCGCGGTAGACGTGGCCCTGCTCGCCCTCGGCGCAGCTCAACGTGATCGCCGTACCGTCGGGCACCTTCGCGGTCGCGTTGCTCGTCCCGACCACCGCCGGGATGCCGAGCTCGCGCGCGACGATCGCCGCGTGCGAGGTGCGCCCGCCGCGCTCGGTGACGATGCCGGAAGCCATCTTCATGATCGGCTCCCAGTCGGGGTCGGTGTTCTCGGTGATCAGGATCTCGCCCCGCTGGAACTGTTCGAACTGCGCGGCGCTCCGGATCACGCGCGCGGTCCCGACCGCGATCCCTTCGCCGACCGCGAGCCCCTGCGCTAGCTGCTCGCCCTTCCCGACCAGCTTGTACAACCGCAGGGACGTTCCCTTGCGATTCGCGTGCACCGTCTCCGGCCGCGCCTGCAGCAGGAAGAGCTCGCCGGTGTCGCCGTCCTTGCCCCACTCGATGTCCATCGGCGACTGGTAGTGATCCTCGATCCGCAACGCCCACTCCGCGAGCTGGAGGACTTCGTCGTCGCTCAGCGACGCTTTCACGCGCCGCTCCTCCGGCACCGGTTCGAGGGCGGTCCCACCCGGCGCGTAGACCATCCGCTGTTCCTTGCTTCCGATCGTCTTCCACACGATCGGCCGGAATCCCGCGCGCAGACACTCCTTGTGGACGTAGAACTGATCGGGGACCACCTGCCCCTGTACGATCGCCTCGCCCAGTCCGTACG
>JAIVGS010000290.1 GCA_020201435.1 Myxococcales bacterium | reverse complement strand
GGTTGACGCACGACATCTGGGTGCGGTGCGCCTCGAGCACGTCGACCTGGTCCCGGGGAATGTCGAGCTCGACCAGGAACGGCTTGAACCGCTCGAGCTTGTCGCGCGAAAGCCAGCTCTTCTGGTAGTCGGCCTTGATCCGGTCCATGTCCTCCGGAGTCAACTGCAGGTAATCCTTGAGCTTTGCGATGACCTCGTCGCGCTCCTTCCCCTTGCAGAAGGCGGGGGTCATGAAGACGTCGAACGAGGGCCGGTTGTCGACCAGCGTGCGGCCGGTGCGGTCCTTGATCAGTCCGCGGTCGGCGGGGACGAAGAGCGATTTGCGGAAGTTGGCGAACGCCTGGACGACGTAATCCTCGCCGCGCAGGATCTGCAATTGGTAGAGACGGACGACCAGCACCAGCATCGCGCAGACGACGATCAGCGCGCCGAGCGCCGCGCGCGGCCGGATCTCCCTGATGTCGTCGTGGTCGCGCCTCACGAGCATCAGTGAAGCCCTCCGCCGTCCACGTGCAGAAAGCCGGAGTCGAGTCGGCGCAAAATGGAGAAGACGATCGGCGCGGCGATGGCGGTGCCGACCGCCGACCAGATCAGCGGCCCGAACTCGAAGTGCATCCCCGCCCCCGTGAAGAAGCCGAAGACGAGCGTGGCGATGATCGAATGGATCAGCGACGCGCCGAACGCGACCGCGGCCGACTGGATGCCGCCCTCGGTCTTGAGGGCGCTGCCGCCGAGCCGGACCACGATGAAGGTGAGGACGCCGAGAAACGTATAGAGGAATGCCGGCGTGGCGGAGGTCAGATCGGAGAGATAACCGGCCACCGCCGAGAGGGCCGCGCCTTCGATCACGTCGTCGTGCAGCGCGAGATAGAGGATGACGATCAACAAGAGGTCCGCCCGGGCGGTTCGCAGATGCAGCAAGAACGGCACGACCGATTCCACCACGCTGAGCGCCGCACACACCAGGATGACGAGGGCGATCCGCAGCGTCATTGTGGACTTCCGGCGACTTCAGCGGGAGGCGCGGGGGTAGGTTCGGCGGCGACGACCACCGACACCTCGTCGAGGCGCGAGAAGTCCACCGCCGGGACCACCTCGGCGTCGAGGAAAAGCCCGTGCGGCTTGCGGACGACGTTGGTCACCCGGCCGATCCGCAGCCCGGGCGGATAGAACCCGGGCCCGCCGGCGGTGACGAGCAGGTCGCCTTCCTGCAGGTCGTCGGTGCGCAGCGCGTACTCGAGCTTGCAGCGGCCGATGTCGCCGGTGCCTTTGACCGTGCTGCGACCGCGGGTGCGCTGGGTGATCGCGGGAACGGCGCTCAACGGGCTGACGACGAGCTGGACGTCGGCGTATGCGGAGGTGAGCTGGGCGACCGTCCCGACGATGCCGTCCGGCGCGATGACCGCCGCACCTTTGACCACCCCGTCGTCGGCGCCGCGAGCGATCCGCAGCGTGTGGCTATGGGGCGAGGCGCCGACCGCCACCACCCGCGCGGTGAGCAGCCGCATCGGCGCCTGCTTGTCGGTGAAATCGAGGAGGCGCTTGAGCCGTTCGTTCTCGAGGCGCAGCTCGGTGGTCTGCTGCTCGATCGAGCGGGCTCGGATGCTCTCGCGCCGCAACCGCACGTTTTCGTCGCGCACGCCGCGCAGGGCGAGGTACCCGTGCCAGACGTCCGAGACCGCGAACGCGGTCCCGCTGATCGTCTTCTCGATCGGGGCGGTGAGTGAAAGGACGACCTTGTCGACCAGGTTCAGATCGCGGCCCTTCTTCGCCTTGACGAAGAAAATCACGAACGGGACCGCCAGCAGGGCGACCACGAAGATCGGCTCGCGAAAGCGCTTGAGGATGGATCCCACTAGGATTTCTGAACGTCCGGCGCGGCCCGGTCCTTCCCGCTTTTCCCCTTGCATCTGTCGCCCGGCTTCTCTAGGGTGTCAAGCTTTCCAAACGGCCGTGGGGACGGCAGTTTCCGGGTAAATCCGATGCTCGATGTGATGCGTTCCAACGCGAAGTCCTCGCTGATCGCGCTGATCTTCGGCGCGATCATCGTCACCTTCATTTTCTCGTTCGGCCGCGGGTCTTCCGGCTTCCGCACGCGGACCCCGGAGACCTGGGCGGCGCGGGTCAACGGCGACCTGGTGACCGCCTCCGATTTCGCGCAGGCGTACTCCAACCGCTTCCGCCAGATGTCGGCGATGCGCGGGGGGAAGTACACGACCGAGAACGCCAAGCAGGACAGTCTCAAGGAAGAGACGCTCAAGGGGTTGGTCGACCAGGAACTCATCGCGCAGCAGGCGGACGACCTGGGGCTCGCGGTCAGCGACGGCGAGGTCGCGGATGCGATCGCGAAGAGCCCGCAGTTCCAGCAGGACGGAAAGTTCGACTTCGACTACTACAAGCGGCTGGTCGAGAACGGCTACGGGATGAGCATCAACCGGTTCGAGGACGCGTGGCGGCGCGACCTCCTCCGGGGGAAGGTCGTCCAGGCCGCGATCGCGGGCGCCAACGTCGCCGACGACGAGGTCAAGGCGGCGTACGAGGCGCAGCACGAGAGCGCGGCGATCAGCTACGTGCGGCTCAACGCGTTCATGTTCCGGGACAAGGTCAGCGCGACCGACGCCGAGGCCGACGAGTACGCGAAGGCGCACGCGGACGAGATCCAGAAGAAGTACGATCAGGACGTCGCCACGCGGTTCACGCAGCCCGCGGCGATCAGGGTGCGGGCGGTCACGATTCCGGCGCCGCCCCAGGCCAGCGCGGACGCCGAGACGGCCGCGCGGGCGAAGATCGAAGCGGCGTTGAAGGACGTGAAGGCGGGCAAGGACTTCGCCGAGGTGGCGAAGGCGCAGAGCGAGGATCAGGCCACCAAGGCGAACGGCGGCGACCTCGGCTTCATCGCCAAGGGGCAGTCGCCGTACGGGAAGACCCTCGAGGAAGAGGCGATCAAGCTGAAGCCGGGGCAGGTGTCGGAGATCTTCAAGGATCGCTCGGGGTTCCACGTGCTCAAGGCCGAGGAAGAGCGGCCGGCGCGGGTCCAGCCGCTGGACGAGGTCAAGAAGCAGATCGCGAAGGAGCTCGTCCAGGCCGACAAGGCCAAGGCGATGGCGAAAGAGAAGGCGGAAGCGGCCCTCGCGCAGCTGCGGGCGGGTAAGGAATTGAAGGACCTCTTCCCACAGAAGAAGGCCGACAGCGGCCAGTTCGATTTCTCGGCGTTCACGACGCCGCAGACGGCGGACACCGAGCCGTTCCATCCGATGGGCGGGTACGTGCCGGGCATCGGCCAGGCGCCGAAGCTGTCCTCGGCGGTGTTCGCGCTCACCCAGCCGGGCGCGGTGCCGGCGGCGCCGGTCGAGGAAGGCGATACGTGGTACGTCTTCAAGCTCAAGTCCCGCGAGCGGGCCGACCTCTCCAAGCTGACGGCGGAGGAAAAGAAGACGCTGCAGGATCGGGGCATCCAGCAGAAGCAGGGCGAGCTGTACACGAAGTGGATCGAGAACCTGCGCAAGAAGTCCAAGATCGTCGAGAACGAGAGCGTGCTCTCGTACGAGACGGGCGTGGGGCACGAGCAGTACCAGCCGGACGATTTCTAGGGACACTCGATTGGGACACTCGATGGGGACACTCGATTGGGACACTCGATTGGGACACTCGAGCGCGACGCCCTGATACCCTGGACAGCTTGATCAGGCCGCGCGCGGCGCGACGACCAGCCGGCCGAGTCGCGCTTCGATCTCCTTCACGAACGCCTCATCACCGAGCGGCATCCCGCTCGCGAGATGCCATCGCAACGCATCGAGCACCTTCGAATCCATCCGCTCGTTGATGAACTTTGCCCAGTCGTGGCGAACCGCGAGAAGCGGCGCCACGCGGACGAGCTCGTCGTCTCGTCCGACCAGGTGTGCGCGCGCGCTGCTCCACTGGTATTCCGCGGCCGACGAGACGATGCCCGCTCGAACCGGATTCAGCTCGATGTAGCGCGCCGCGGCCAGCGTATGCGCGTCGTCCATCGGATACGACGCGAACCGGCACTGCCACAGGTGGCCGCGCCACCGCTCGCGCTTGTTGATCTCACGCGCGTATTTCTGATGCGCGACGGCGAACGCGTGGCGCAGCGCCGCTTCGGACTCCGGGACCGCGATCGTGTGTGAGTGATTGGGCATCAGGCAGTACGCCCAGATTTCGACGTCCGACCTCGCGCAGGACTCGGACAACACCGTCCGATACCTCGCATAGTCTTCGTCGCACATGAACGTGGGCATACGGCGATTGCCCCGTTGGGTGATGTGGTGCGGAACTCCGGGGACCACGATTCTGGCGGTTCTTGGCATGTTCAGAGCCTACAGAAGGGGTCTGACATCGCCCCCCAACGAGTGTCCCCAACGAGTGTCCCCAACGAGTGTCCCCAACGAGTGTCCCCAACGAGTGTCCCCAGAATCCTTCTGTGACGCGCTGCATCTGACGGCGGATGCTCGAGGACACCGTCGTCAAGGATGTCGAGGGCCGCGACTTTCGGCTGAGTCAGCTGTGGCAGGACCGGCCGGCGGTAGTCGTGTTCGTACGACATTTTGGCTGAGCGCACTGCCGTGAGCAGGTGGCCGAGTTGCGGTCACGGGCAGACGAGTTCGAAAAGGCCGGCGCGAAGCTGGCGATCGTCGGCAACGGCTGGCCGGCGATGGCAAAGGCGTTCGCCGAGCGGAACGGCCTGCCCGCCTCGGTCACGCTGCTGACCGATCCGTCCCTGCAGAGCTACGTGCAGGCGGGGCTCAAGCGATCGGCCCTGCTGACGCTGGGTCCGCGCGGTTGGCTCCCGTACCTCCAGACGCTCCGCAACGGCTTCCGCCAAGGCCGGCTGGCCGGCGACCCCTGGCAGCAGGGAGGCGCAGTCGTCGTCGCGCCCGGCAGCCGCGTCCTCTACCGCTACATCAGCACGCAGCCGGCCGATCAGCCGTCCGTCGGATCCCTTCTCGCGCCCCTGCGAAAAGCGGCCTGACCTGCGCATCTTGATCAAGTCGCGTGCATCTATTATATAGTCGCGTCATAAAATGAATACGGATTCAAAACATGAAGTCCGCGTCCGGCCGCTGCGGGAGCGCCTGCGCGAGGAGACCGCCCGCGCGATCCTGGTCGCGGCCGAAGAAGTCTTCGCCGACAAGGGCTTGCACGACGCGCGGGTCGAGGAGATCGCCGCCCGCGCCGGCGTCTCGGTGGGTACCGTCTACAACCACTTCGAAGACCGCGAGGCGCTCCTCGCCGACCTGGTCGAGAGCCGCCGCAAGGAGCTGGCGCTCCGGCTCGATCAGGCGCTCGCCGACCACCAGCCGTTCGAGACGCAGCTTCGCTCGTTCGCGCTCACCGTCTTCGAGCATTTCGAGAGCCACCGGGCGTTCCTCAGCATCCTGTTGCAGAGCGACGTCGGCCAGCCGACCGACGCCATGCGCGAGATCCGCGCGCGGATCGACGTCCTCGTCCGCCGCGGCCTCTCGCGCAAGGCGTTGAGATCCGACTTCGCCCCGCTGCTGCCCAGCATGTTCACCGGAGCGCTGAAGGCGATCCTGATGCACGACCTGCGCAACCCGGGCGAGCTGGAAGTGCCGGAACGGGCCGAGGCCGCGATCGACTTCTTCCTCAACGGGGCCGGCGCATGAGCACCCTCGCGCTCAACCCCCCGCTCCACCTCGTCACCGCGACGCAGGCCGAGCGCAAGCCGGTCAACAAATGGCTGGTCACCGTCTCGGTCAGCTTCGGCACGCTGATGGGAGCGATCGACGCCTCGATCGTGAACGTCGCGCTCACCCACATCCGCGGCTCGGTGGGCGCGACCCTCGAGGAAATCACCTGGATTTCCACCGGTTTCGTCGTCGCCACCGTCCTCGTCATGCCGCTGACCGCGTTCCTCGGCCGCCTCGTCGGTCAAAAGCGGCTCTACATGATCTCGCTCGGCGTCTTCCTGCTCGGCTCGATGCTGTGCGGGATGGCGTGGTCGTTGTGGAGCCTGGTCTTCTTCCGCGTCATCCAGGGGTTCGGCGCCGGCGCGCTCCAGCCCACCGAACAGGCCATCCTGCGGCAGACGTTCCCGCCCAAGGAGCAGGGCATGGCGATGGCCCTGTTCGCCATGGCCGTCATGCTCGGGCCCGCGTTCGGTCCGACCCTGGGCGGCATCATCGTCGACAACGCCAGCTGGCCCTGGATCTTCTACATCAACCTGCCGGTCGGCCTGCTCGGGCTGGCCATGGTCTGGCGCTTCGTGCAGGAGCCGGACGACATCCGCGTCGCGAACCAGCTGGCGGCCGCCGAGCAGAAGAGGAACATCGACTGGCAGGGCATCGCGCTGCTCTCGGTCGGCCTCGCCACGCTGCAGTACTTCCTCGAGGAGGGCGACAAGAACTCGTGGTTCGAGTCGCGCGCGATCACCGCCTGCTTCATCGTCGCGGCGCTGGCGCTGGTCGCGTTCGTCATGCGCGAGCTGGCGGCGAAGGTGCCCGCGGTGAATCTGAGGCTCTTCAAGGATCCGGTCTTCGCCTCGGGTACGCTGATCGGCTCGGTGATGTTCGCGATGCTGATGGCGAACATGTTCCTCCTGCCGGTCTTCATGCAGGAGATGCTGGGCTTCACCGCGACCCAGTCGGGCATCAACATGATGCCGCGCACGCTGGTGATGATGGCGGTCACGCCGCTGGTCGGCCGCATCTACAACAAGGTCTCGCCGCGGACCCTGGTCGGCATCGGGGTGGTCGCGTTCAGCATCGGCGCGTACCAGATGAGCCACTTCACGCTCGAGACCGGGACCTGGCAGATCGTCTCGTCGCTGATCTGGCAAGGCATCGGGTTCTCGTTGCTCTTCGTGCCGCTGACGACCGTGGCGCTCTCGAAAATCGAGCGCGCCAAGCTCACCGACGCGACCGGCCTCAACTCTCTCTTCCGTCAGATCGGCGGCTCGGTCGGCCTGGCGATCTTCGCCACCCTGCTCGGTCGCTCGGCGACCCAGGGCCGCGCCAGCATCGGCGCGCACGTCGGCATCACCAGCCCCGACGCGCTGATGCGGCTGCAGCAGACCGAACAGGGCCTGATCGGCCGCGGGCTCGACGCCGCGAGCGCGCACCTGGCGGCCCCCGCCGCGCTGGCGGGCGAAGTGGCCCGCCAGGCGATGGTGTTGTCCTTCGAGAAGATGTTCCTGCTCGCCGGCATCTGCTTCATGGCGATCCTGCCGCTGCTGGCGTTCCTGAAAGACGATCGAAGCATGGCCGGAGCGCAAAAGCCCGACGTGCATCTGGAGATGTGATGAAAACCGCAACCGAAGCCACCCACCTTCCTGCCCACGAGCCGGCGCTGCCCAAGACGGTGCCGGGCCGGCGGAACCTGCCTCGCAAGCGCTACATGATCCTCGGCGGGATCGCCGCGGCCATCGCGTTGATCGCGGGTGGTTGGATGTGGGCGACCGCCGGCAAGGAGAGCACCGACGACGCGCAGATCGAGGCCGACATCGTGCCGGTGGCGACGCGCGTGCCGGGGCAGGTGCAGAAGCTCGCCGCGCAGGACAACCAGCACGTGAAGAAGGGCGATCTGATCCTGCAGCTCGACGACGCCGACTACGCGGCGCGGGTCGCGCAGGCGGAGGCCGAGCTGGAGACGGCCAGCGCGCAGGCGACGGCGGCCGACGCGCAGGCGCAGGTCGCGGCCGCGGGAGCGCGCGGCGGATTCACCAGCGCGCGAGCGGGAGTGACGGGCAGCTCGGCGCAGCTCGCGACCGCGCAGGCTGGCCTGACGCGCGCCGAGGCCGACGAGCGCAAAGCCGCGCTCGACCTGCAGCGATCGAAGGAGCTGCGGGCGGCGAACGTGATTCCGCAGTCGAAGCTGGACGACGATCAGGCCGCCTACGACGTCGCCAGGGCCGCTCTGGTGCAGGCGCGGGCGGCGCTGGAAGCGGCCCAGAGCGGCATCAACGCAGCGCGCGGGCGCGCGGAGCAGAGCGCGCCGGTGAACCAGGCGATCGCCGTGGCCCAGGCCAACGCCAAGCTCGCCCATGCCCGGCAGAAGAGCGCCGCGGCGGCGCTCGACCTGGCCCGGCTGCAGCTCTCGTACACCAAGCTCTACGCGCAGGAGGACGGCCAGATCACGCGGCTCACCGCCCGCGAGGGGCAGATGGTGCAACCGGGCCAGCCGGTGGCGATGCTGGTCCCGGACCGGACCTACC
>JAIVGS010000289.1 GCA_020201435.1 Myxococcales bacterium | reverse complement strand
CTGTCGGAGACCGAGTTCAACAAGATGGTGATGGACCTCGTGCAGCGGACGTTCAAGGTCTGCGACGAGGCGCTGCAGGGTGCGCGGATGACCGCGAACGAGCTCGACGCGATCATCCTCGTCGGCGGCCCGACACGATTGCCCATCATTCGCACCAGCGTGAAACATTACTTCGGCCGCGACGTGATGGCCGGCATCGACCCCGACGAGGTCGTGGCGATGGGCGCCGCCATCCAGGCCGCCTCGCTCCTCGACTCGAAGTCGGAGCACTACCTGCTCGACGTGACGCCTTTGACGCTTCGCGTCGGAACCGTCGGCGGGTATACCGACAAGATCATCGACAAGAACACGCCGATTCCGATCGAGAAGTCGAAGTCGTACACCACCAACCGCGACGGGCAGGAGAAGGTGAAGATCCGCGTCTACCAAGGCGAATCCTCGAAAGCTGCCGAGTGCGAGCTGCTCGGCGAATTCGAGTTCTCCGGCTTCCGCATCGGCTATCGCGGCGAGGTCCGGATCGAGGTCACGTTCGAGATCGACACCAACGGAATCGTCAACGTTACCGCCGCGGACGTGGAGACAGGCCAGAAGACTTCCTGCACGATCCGTTTGAGCTCCGGCCTGACCGAGGACATGATCAAGGCCGCGCAGGAAAAGAACGCACGGACGACGTTGGCACGCGGTGAGGCGGCTGCCTGATGGACGAGGGGTTCGAGATCGAAGCGACGGCGCTGGCCCAGGTGCTGGACGAGCTGGACTACTTCCAGATCCTGAAGGTGGGCCAGAACGCCACGCCCAACGAGATCAAGGCCGCGTATTACCGCGAGTCGCGCGCGTACCATCCGGACAAGTTCTCGACGCTGCCGGCCGGCGAGCTGAAGGACCACATCGGCAAGATCTACAAGCGCATCAACGAGGCGTACGTCTGCCTCCGCGACGACACCAAGCGGACGAAGTACCTCGCCGACGTCATCGGTGCCGAGCGGCAGAAGAAGCTGCGTTTCGTCGAGGCCAGCGAGCAGGAGTTGAAGAAGGAGAAGGAGCAGGAGGTCGGCCAGACCCCGCAGGGCCGCAAGTTCTTCATGGCCGGCCTCGCCGACATGGCCGCGCAGCGGTTCGCCTCGGCCGAACGCAACTTCAAGATGGCCCTGACCTACGAGCCCAACAACCCGAATTTCAAGGCGAAACGCGACGAGGCCGGCAAGCTGGTCAAGACCGACATGACCGTTCGATGACGTTCGACCTCGCGCTGCTCGCGCTGGTCTTTCTCTTTGCGCTGTGGGGCGCGTTCCGCGGGCTGCTCCGGCAGATCCTCGGCCTCGCCGGATTCGTCGGCGGCATCGTGCTCGCCCGGCTGTTCGCGGGACCCTTCGGCGACGCGTTCGCCAAGGACATCGGGCTGCCGGCCGCGATCGCGACCGCGGCGATGGCGCTGGCGATCTTCCTCGCGGCCGAGATCGTCGCGAAGCTCGTCGGCAACTTCCTGCACAAGCGGATGCAGGGCGGCTTCACGGGCGCGGTCGAGAAGGGCGGCGGCTTTTTCCTCGGCTTCGGCAAGGGACTGCTGGTCGCCTGGGCGGTGGCGTCCCTGGTGGCGCTGATCCGCCCGCACCTGCAGCACATGGAGAAAGAGACGTCGATGTCCAAGCTCGACCTCGCGCACTCGCACGCGATTTCGGTGGCGCGGGAGGTGAATCTGATCACCGAGCTGCGAGCCAAGCCGCCGGGGAAGAGCTGACTGTACGCATCCGCTTTCGGAGCCGCTGGCGTGGGGGGATGGGGGCTGGCTCCTCAGACATGCAGAAATCGCTTGGTGGTGCCCGGCGGGAGCGCTTCGGATCGCGATTTCTGAACTCGTCGCCGAGCCCCCATCCCCCCACGCCAGCTGTCGCGCGCGCCACTCGGCGTCGCTGCCTTCAGGCCGCGCGTTACTTTTTGGCTTGAAACGCGCGGAGTGATGCTGCGTGCGCTGCAAGGCGCGCGCGAGAGCTGCCGGCGGACGTTGGGGGTCACGCGACGAGTTCAGAAATCGCGAGCCACTGCGATCAGGGCGTGAACCACAAGCGATTTCTGCATGTCTGAGGAGCGGACCCCCAACGTCCGCCGGCAGCGGCCCATGGATCTCTGTCCCGAGCTCGTCGAGCGGCGTGCTCGCCCGAGCCCTACGGGAATTCCTTGAACAACTCCGACAAGTCCTTCGCCTTCGCCGCGTCGCCGAGCAGCGGTGTCACGCCGAAGATCTCCTCGACCGTCCGCAGGAACGAGCTGTGCGTGTAGTGCTCGTCCGACGAAAAGCCGGCCTTCGCGAACGGCGAGATCACGAGCATTCCGATCGGCCCGTCGCCGGCCTCGCCCTCGTCCCAGGTGATGAAGATCGCGCCGCCCGCCCGGTACTGGCGCGAAGCGAGGATGCGGGGGACCGACTTCGCCATCCAGTCGTCGCCGTTGCGCAGCAAGTGACGCCGGCAGCCGCGCGCGCCGTGCATGTCGTTGCACAGGTCGGGCGTGATGAAGTTGTACCGCGCGGCCTTGCCCTGCTCGAGGTCGGCGGTGAGCTCGGCGAGCGGTCGGATGTGCTCGGCGCAGAACGGCTTCGACCGCGTGACGTCGGCGAAAAAGACGAACGGATCGTGCTTCGCGGCGTACCAGCCGTGGCTCTTCACCGGGCATTCGCCAGGCGCGATGCCTTCCTGGTACGCCTTCCACGAAATGCCCGCCTTGCCGAGCAGCGCCACCAGGTGCTGGCCGGACTTGATCGGGTGCGCGGAGGGCTCGGCGTCGTCGTGGACGCCGAAGTCGGTGCCGGCCTCGAGCCAGAGGTAGTTCGGCTCGCTCGGATGCACGCCGGGAGGATTGAAGTACTTCTCGGCGTGCGCGGCCATCGGCAGCAGCACGCCGTTCAGGTACGGCGCCTCGCTCGAGCCGCGCACGTCCCGCCAGTCCGCGTTCTCCATCAGGATCACGAAGACCGTCTGGACGTGCGCGGCGAGGAGGAGGCCAAGGATAGGCAGCAAGGTCGCCGCTGACGATAACCCGCCGGGCGGCCGTGTCTACGGTGACGAGGATCGGAGAGGTCAGTCGCAGAGGTTCGCGGAGACTTTTTTGTAAAAAAAAACCCCGCGGTCTCCGCGCCTCCGCGGTGCGCTTGAAGCCGGGCCTTTCAGTCCCGGAGTGCGGAGGCGTCGACGCGCTTCAAACGGGAGAGCGCATACTTGCGGTCGACGACGACTTTTTCGCCGCGGCGTTCGGGCGCGTCGAACATCACGTCGGCGAGGACTTCCTCGAGGATGCTCCGCAGCGCGCGGGCGCCCAGCTTCTTCTCCACCGAATACTCGACGATCGCCTTGAGCGCGCCCTCGTGCAGCTCGAGCTCGACGCCGTCGAGCAGCAGCGCCTCGCGGTACTCGCGGGCGAGCGCATCGGGCGGCACGGTCAGGATCTGGTACAGCTCGTCCGCGGTCAGCTCCTCGAGCTGCACCTGCACCGGCAGCCGGCCGAGGAGCTCGGCGAGCATCCCGTACTCGATCAGCTCCTTGACGCGCAGGCGCGAGCTGCCCATGCGGCGGCCCTCGCTGCCGAAACCGACCATCTTGTCGACCTGGACCTGGTGCAGGTCGGTGAACGTGCCGGCGCAGATGAAGAGGATGTCGGCGGTGTCCACCTGGACGAAATCGTGCTTGTTCCAGTGCTGGGTGACGTTCAACGGCACGAAGATCTCGCGCCCCTCGAGCAATTTCAAAAGCGCCTGCTGCACGCCCTCGCCGCCGATGTCGCGGCTGCCGGCGCCGGTGCGCATCGAGCCGGAGCGGCGGGCGATCTTGTCGACCTCGTCGATGAAGATGATGCCGCGCTGGGTGGCGTCGATCGAGTGACCGCTCTTGAAGAGCAATTCGGCCACCATCACCTCGACGTCCTTGCCGTAGTAGCCGGCCTCGGTATATTCAGTAGCGTCCACGACCGTGAACGGGACTTCCAGTAGTTCCGCGAGCTTGCGCGCGATGTGCGTCTTGCCCGAGCCGGTGGGGCCCATCAGGAGGAGGTTCGACTTCCGGAGCAAGGTCGCCTTGCCGCTGCGCCGCTGCTCGATGCGCTTCAAATGCTGGTGGGCCGCGGTCGCGACGGCCCGCTTGGCGGCCGTCTGGCCGATGACGTAGCGGTCGAGGTGCTCGTAGATCTCGCGCGGGGTCAGGACCCTGAGGGGCTCCTCGCGCGGCGGGATGCGGCGACCGCCTCCGCCGGCGGTGGCTGGGATGGTCCGGGGGCGATCGTCCTTAGGCATGCCGACAGTGTAGCGCACGATCGCGCCGGGCCGCACGGACGCCTGCTCCGGGCGGATTCGGTTGCGGGCGGACCGTCCCGTCCGAAAGTTGTCGCGAGGAGACGACAACCATGAAACTTCGCACCTGGATGATCGCCGGCGGCGCCTGCGCGCTGCTCGGCGCCTGCAACAGCAACGATTCGCAGAAGTCGCCCGCGCCGTCCTCGGGCGCGACGAACTACGGCGGCTCGAACAGCTCCGCTCCGCAGGGCCGCAGCGGCGGCGCGGTGATGCCGCGGGCGAACGCGGTGCGCGACGGCGGCGTCAGCCCCGGCGCCGGCATCTCGAACGGCTTGAACGGCAGCTCGCAGACGACGTCCGGGACGTCGACCGGCCTCAACGCCGGCACCAACGCGCCGGCGACCGGCACCACCTCGCCGACCAACACGGGCGCCAACGGCAGCGGCACCGACAACGCGTCGGGCTCGTCGAACCCGACGCAGCACTGACGCAAGAACAAAAGCTCACCACGGAGACACGGAGGACGCGGAGGTTTTTCGGTTTGTAAACCGAACCTTCGTGCTCTCCGTGCCTCCGTGGTGGATTTTGCTTTTTTTACCCGAGCTTGCGCAGCGCCGCCTCGACTCGCGGCATCGCTTCTTCGACGTCGCGGACCGAGACGGCGCCGACGCTGAGGCGGAACCAGCCGTTCTCGCCGGAGAGGCCGAAGGCCTGGAAGGGGACCATCGCGAAGCCCGCCTCCTCGAGCAGGTAGCGGCGGACTTCGTCGTTGGTGCGGCCGCGCAGGTCGAACTGGACCGAGAGGTAGATCGCTCCCTGCGGGGCGATGTCGCGGACCGGCAACCCGGCCGTGGCCATGCGGGTGACGCCGGTGTGGAGCGCATCGAGGCGCGCCTGCAGGCCGCCCTTGTGCTGCACGAGGAACGCGTCCATCGCCGCGTGATCGCGGAGCAATTCGGCGGTCGCGACCTGTTCCGCGCGCGGCGCCCACGCGCCGACGTGGCCGAGGATGTCCTTGATCGCCGCGATCACCGCGCGGGGCCCGATGCACCACCCGACGCGCACGCCGGTGGCGGCGAAGGCTTTCGAAATCCCGTCGACGAAGATCGTGTACCGGGCCGACTCGGGGACGAGCCTCACCGGAAGCTCGTGGCGCGCCGCGCCGAAGGTCAGCATCCAGTAAACCTGATCGTATAGTAAGTATAAAGGCTTTTCACCAACCTTGTCGCGCCGGCGATTCTCGGCCACCACCAGCTCGGCGATGCGGCCTACTTCCTGGGGAGCGAGCACGGTCCCCGCCGGGTTCAGCGGCGTGCAGATCGCGATCATTCGCGCGCTGCGCAGGTGCGGCTGCAGCGACGCCGCGGTCGGGAGAAAGCCGTCCTCCGGCCGGGTCTCGATCGCGATGCCCCGCGCGCCCACCAGGTGGCAGTAGTGGTTGTTGTTCCAGCTCGGCACCGGGTAGATGACGACGTCGCCCGGCTCGATCACCGCCCGGTACGCCGCGTAGATCACCGGCCGCGAACCGCCGGCGACGACGATCGACTCGAGCGGCACCTCGAGCTGCATCCGATCGCGCCAGAACTCGCGTACCGCCTCGCGCAGCCGCAGGACGCCGTCGGAGGGCGGGTAGTTCGTCTCGCCGGCCGCGAGCGCCTTCAAGATTCCCTCGCGCAGGCGATCCGGGATCGGGAATTCCTTCGAGGAAAAATCGCCGACGGTGAAGTTGGCGATCTTCCGCCCGGCCATCTGCGCGGCGCGGATCTCGCCGGCGATCTTGAGGATCTCCGATCCGATCAGGCCGCGCGCCATCGACCCGAGCCCCCGCCTCGGATCGGCGCCCTCCAGATCGAGATGCAGCGGCTCCATCGGTGGGGCGCGATCTACCACAAGTTTGCGGTAGAGTTCGCCGGGCGTGCGGATGAAAGCTCTGGTGTGGATCGTTCGGCCCGGACCCGAAGTGCTGCTCCTCAAGCGGCCGGAGCGGCGGGGCGGCGGCGAACATCCGGTCACCGGAAAAGCCGACGACGGCGAGAAGCCGCTCGCCTGCGCGGAGCGCGAGGCGTTCGAGGAGACCGGCCTGCGCGGCGATGTCGAGCCGCTGCACGTCGTCCACCGGTATCGGGCGAAGAAAGGCGACTTCGAGGAGCACGCGTTCCTGCTCAAGGTGCCGCGCAAGGCGGAGCCGCAGCTGTCGTCCGAGCACATCTCGTTCCGCTGGGCCTCCCCCGACGAAGCCCTCGCCGCGCTTCACTGGAAAGCGCACCGCGAAACCCTCGAAGCGGCACTCAAGAAACTCTGACCGGCAAAAGCACACCACGGAGGCACGGAGGCCACGGAGAGAGCAAAATCATTTCTCCGTGCTCTCCGCGCCTCCGTGGTGGATTTGTTTTTATCGCGCCGGGATGCCCAACGCGATCGGCCGCATCGGTTCCGGTTCCGAGGCCAGCTCGGCCAGCGAGGTCTTGCGATACACCTCGAGCATCCGGTCCTGCCCGTTCTTCCACACGCTGTACATCGTGCACGCCGCGCTGACGTCGCAGCGATCCTTGTGATCGAGGCAGACGTTGAGCTGCACCGGCCCCTCGACCGCTTCGATCACGTCGAGGAACGAGATGTCCCGCGCCGGCCGCGCCAGCTGGTACCCGCCGTGCGCCCCGCGCGCCGAGCGGACCAGCCCGCGCGCCGTCAAAACCTTCAGGATCTTGGCGAGAAATTCGCGTGGCAGGTGGAGCGTGACCGAAAGATCCTGTAAGGACGCGATCTTGCCTACCGGCAAGCCGGCGAGATGGATCATCGCCCGGAGGCCATAATCGATCTTGCGGCTGACCTGCAGGACGTGCTGCATTCTTTGGACTTAACCAGCGGCCCGACGGGCCGTCAACCTGAAGGGCCCAGGTGATCGACCTCCACTCCCACACCCTGCACAGCGACGGCGATCGCTCGCCCGACTACCTGTTGGCGGAGGCCGCCGCAGCCGGGGTCACGACCCTCTCGGTCACCGATCACGACACCGTCGCCGGCATCGCCGAATGCCGCGTTGCGGCAAAACGCCATGGCGTGCGGCTGATCCCCGGCATCGAGCTGTCGTGCGAGCTGCACGGGCGTGAGGTCCACATCCTCGGCCACTTCCTCGACGACTCGTCGCCGGCGCTCGGCAAGCTCGCCGGGGGCATGATGCAGGAGCGACGCGAGCGGATGGAACGGATGGTCCAGTGCGCCCAACAGCAAGGCTTCAAGGGCGTCACGATGAAACGCGTCGTCGAGGTGAGTGGGGGAGAAAACCTCGGCCGGCCGCACCTCGCCCGCGTGCTGGTCGACTGCGGCCACGCCGTCAGCGTCAAGGACGCCTTCGACCGCTTCCTCAAGACCGACGGCCTGCTGTGGGTCGATCGGCGCCGGCTCTCGATCGCCGAAGCGGTCGAGATCGTCCACGGCGCCGGCGGCACCGCCAGCGTCGCTCATCCCGGCGCGAACGGCATTTCCCGGCAGGAATTGAAGACGCTCGCCGACGCCGGCCTCGACGCGGCCGAGGCCTACCACCCGGAACACCCGCCGAATCAGGCCGAAGCCTACGAACGCTGGGCTGCCGAATTCAACCTGCTGGTGACCGCCGGCAGCGATTACCACGGCCCGACCGTCCAGCCGGACCGCAAGCTCGGAGACCGCACCTTGAGCCCGGAAAAATTCGCGAGACTCGAGGAGAGGGCAGTTGGCCGGCAGCCGGAAGCCGGCCGCCGGTAGCCGGATCACCCGACCTTCTCGAGATCGTCGGCGCTGTCCGACGGAATCACGACGTGCTCGATGGTCAAGGTCCGGCTCTCCTCGTCGATCGAGTACCGCACGCTGACCCGCCCGAGATGCAGCTGGAGGAGTTGCGTCGCGTCGGTCTCGTTCCAGGCCCGCCCGGTCGAGGGGGGCACCAGGTCCGCCAGCT
>JAIVGS010000288.1 GCA_020201435.1 Myxococcales bacterium | reverse complement strand
GGAGCAGGGCGGGGGAGCGCACGGCAGCACTTTACCGCAGGCGGGCGGGCGCACGGCACTTGCGATCGGGCATCGATCCTGCTAGATCGCCGCTCCCCCGCAGCTTCACCGCGGGCATGTAGTCAATCACGCACACCTCCCGATCCGGGCAGGGTTCCCCAGAACCGGGGCCTGCTTTGGGCGCGACGGAGGTGGAGGAGAAAAAACGATGTCGGAGAACGTTCAGTCACAAGGCACGACTACCCCCACACCGCCCCCGCCGGCCGGCGCGCCTGCGCAGGAAATGCAGCAGGCGATGCAGCCGGCGCAGGGCATCACCATGCGCCAACTCCTCGAGGCGGGCGTCCACTTCGGGCACCAGACCAAGCGCTGGAATCCGAAGATGAAGCCGTACATCTTCGGCGCGCGGAACGGCATTTACATCGTCGATCTGCAGAAGACGGTGCGGCTCGCGCGCGAGGCGTTCAAGTTCGTCAGCGACGTCTGCTCGAAGGGCGGCAGCGTCCTGTTCGCTCAAGACGCTGGAGAAGATGTCGACCGACGGCACCTTCGAGAAGCTACCCAAGAAGGAAGTGGCGGTGCTCCAGAACGAGATGGACAAGCTGAAGAAGAACCTCGGCGGCATCCAGGAGATGTCGCGTCTGCCCGGCTGCCTGTTCGTGATCGATCCGAAGAAGGAGCACATCGCGATCCACGAGGCGACGCGGCTCGGGATTCCGATCGTCGGGCTCGTCGACACCAACTGCGATCCAGAAGGGATCGAGTACGTAATCCCTGGAAATGACGACGCAATCCGGTCGATCCGGCTGTTCTGCGGGAAGATCGCGGACGCGGCGATCGAGGGCAAGGCGCGGTACCAGGCGCACCACGCGGGCGAGCCGCAGCAGGCCGAGGGCGAGCAGGTCGAGGATCGCGACGCGGCCTCCGAGCGGCGGGGCCGGCGCAACGAGCGCGGCGGACGCGGCGGAGCGCGAGGCGGAATGCGCGGCGAGAAGCGGACGGCGCGGCCCGAGGCGGAGGAGGCCTCGCCGGGTCCGATCGTCGAGCGCAAGCCGACGCTCGCGGCCGCAGGCGAAGAGGCCCCCGCGGCCGAAACGAAGACGGAGGAGTAAGTGGCCGAAGTTACGGCAGCATTGGTCAAGGAGCTCCGCGAGAAGTCGGGCGCGGGGATGATGGACTGCAAGAAGGCGCTGCTCGAGAGCGAAGGCGATCTCGAGAAAGCCACCGACTGGCTGCGCCAGAAGGGCCTCGCCACCGCCGGCAAGAAGGCGGGCCGCAGCGCGACCGAGGGTGCGGTGGGGTCGTACATCCATCTCGGCGGGAAGATCGGCGTGCTGGTCGAGGTGAACTGCGAGACCGATTTCACGGCCAAGAACGAGAAGTTCCAGGCGCTGGTCAAGGACGTCGCGATGCAGATCGCGTGGACCAAGGCCCCGTACCTGCGCCGCGAGGACGTGCCGGCCTCGGTGATCGATCACGAGAAGCAGGTGACTCGCGCGCAGCTGCTCGAGCAGGGCAAGCCGGAGGCGATGCTGGACAAGATCATCCCCGGCAAGCTGGAGAAGTTCTACAAGGAGAACGTGCTCCTCGAGCAGCCGTTCTTCCGCGATCCGGACGGGAAGCGGACGGTGCAGGACGAGATCAACGCTGCCGTCGCGGTGATCGGCGAGAACATCCAGGTCCGGCGATACTCGTGCTTCGTGCTGGGCGAGGGCCTGACGAAAGAGAAGAAGGACTTCGCCGCCGAAGTCAGCGCGGCGGTCACCGCCGGCCAGAAGTAATCGGCAAGTTCGGGGACACCCTCCGCAATCCAGCGTCCAACCCGCGACCGGGCGATCAGCTGATCGTCTTCTTTTTGGGGCGCACCCCCCTGAAGGGGGCTGCTCCGCGGCGACCCTGATTTGGCACGAACGCCGTCAAAGACAATGCATCGCCGATGGAGCCTCCGAAGGAGGCTTAGCGTTCGATACAGCTACCGACAATGCCAGACCCGGGCTTCAGCCCGGGTCGCGTGGGATCCGGTGGTCGACCCGCGTCGTCGATGCCGCGTGGTTGCGGCCAGGCCGGCAGACCCGGGCCGGGGGGTGGTACGGGGGGCGGAGCCCCCTGTACAGCACGGCGCCGCCGTGCGGCGCCGACGCGCCCCAGAAATGAAGACGGACGTGGCGCGCGTCTCCGAGCGAGCAGGTGAACTTCAGTCCCACCTTCGTGATCACGCCGCCGACCCGAACGAGCCAACCGGCGAGCGAACGATGACTCTTCGTCGTTCTCCTTCTCGTTTTCCTTCTCTCTTTCCTCTTCGTGCTACAAGGGCGCCCCTCACGACGGAGGACGCGATGCGGACCCTCTTGATCGCCCTGTTGGCCGCAACCTCTGCGAACGCGATCACCCTCGACGAGCTGCTGGCGAGGAACCTCGCTGCCCGCGGGGGCGCGGAAAAGCTGAGAAAACTCGAGTCGCTGCGGCTTACGGGCCGATCGTATCTTGCCGGCTTCGGCGGCAGCAAGGTCGAGGCGGCGTGGGCGCAGGTGCAGAAGCGGCCCAACAAGATCCGCTCCGAAGTCACCCGCCAGGGCCTCACCGCGGTGCAGGCCTTCAACGGCAAGGAGGCCTGGAAGCTCTCGCCGTTCCGGGGGCGTCGCGAGCCGGAGCGGATGTCGCAGGATGAGTCGCGCGGCCTCGCGCAGGACGCGGACATCCAGGGCCAGCTCTTGTCCTGGCGTGAAAACGGCAGCAAAGTCGAGTACCTGGGCGTCGAGGACGTCGACGGCACTCCGGCCCACAAGCTCCGCGTCGCGCTCAAGGACGGCGACACGCAGTACGTCTTCCTCGACCCGGACGCGTTCCTCGAGATCCGGATCGTCAACGAGCGCCACGTCCGCGGCACCGAGCAGGTCACCGAAGCCGACCTCGGCGCCTACGGCCAGGTCGCGGGCGTCTGGATCCCGACCTCGATCGACCAGGGCCGCAAGGGCGCGCCGAAGACGGCGCATTTCACCATCGACAAGGCGGAGGCGAACGTCCCCGTCGACGACCACATCTTCGACTACCCGCAGGGCACGATCACGAGGGAGATCAACGCCGGCCCGAACGCGCAGGCGCCCTCGTTCGAGGCGCCGCACGCGCCGCAAGCCGCGAAAATCTCGTTCGACGGCGGCGTCATCTCCGGCCTCGGCGCGCGCAACATCGGCTCGGCCGCGATGAGCGGCCGCGTCTCGGCGGTCGACGCGCGCGACATCGACGGCAAGACGACGATCTACGCCGGCGCGGCGAGCGGCGGGGTGTGGAAGTCGAGCGACGGCGGCACGCGCTTCAAGCCCGTCTTCGACAAGGAGCCCGTGCAGTCGATCGGCGCGATCACCATCGACCCGCGCAATCCGAAGATCGTCTGGGTCGGCACGGGCGAGACCTGGACGCGCAATTCGGTGAGCGCCGGCGACGGCATCTACAAGTCGACCGACGCGGGTGAGAGCTGGACCCACATGGGTCTGCCCGAGTCCGAGCGCATCGCGCGCATCGTCGTCCACCCGAAGAACGGCGACGTCGTCTACGCCTGCGTCACCGGGAAACTGTGGAGCGACAGCCACGATCGCGGCGTCTACAAGACGGCCGACGGCGGCAAGACGTGGAAGCTGGTCTTGAACTACCGCGACAACGCATCGACCGGCTGCTCGAGCCTGAGCATGGACCCGAAGAACCCCGAGGTCCTCTTCGCCGGCATGTGGGACTTCCGCCGCAAGGCGTGGACCTTCCGCTCGGGCGGCGAGGGCCCGAACGCGCCGAGCGGCAGCGCGCTCTTGCGCACGTCCGACGGCGGCAGGACCTGGAAGACGCTCGACGGCAGCGGCCTGCCGGCGCACCCGTGGGGCCGCGTCGAGGTCGTGGTCGCGCCGTCGAACGCGAAGCGCGTCTACGCGTTCATCGAGTCGGTGCACTCGGCGCTGTACCGATCCGACGACGCCGGGAAGACCTGGACCGCGCTCGACCGCAGCCAGTCGATGGTCTGGCGCCCGTTCTACTTCGCGCGGCTGGTGGTCGATCCGACCAACCCCGACCGCCTCTTCAAGACCAACCTGAACCTGATCGCCAGCGAGGACGGCGGCCGCAGCTTCGCCTCCACGGGCGGCGGCACGCACGGCGACTGGCACGACGTCTGGATCGATCCGCAGAACCCGCGGCACGTGATCGGCGGCGACGACGGAGGGCTATGGCAATCCTATGACGGGGGTAACCACTGGTGGAAACAGGAGAATTTACCGATCTCCCAGTTCTACCACGTTCAGGTCGACCTGGCCGACCCGTATCACGTCTATGGCGGCCTGCAGGACAACAGCACCTGGATCGGCGATTCCGCCTACGGCCGCGGCATCTCCAACCAGCGCTGGGAAAACCTCTACGGCGGCGACGGCTTCTGGGCACAGCCGGACACCAGCGATCCGGAGGCGGTCTACGTCGAGTCGCAGGGCGGCTTCATCGGCCGGGTCGATCGCCGCACCATGGCCTCGCGCGACATCCAGCCCAAGGCCGACTACAAGGAGAAGCTGCGCTTCAACTGGAACGCGCCGATCGCGGCCAGCCCGACGCAGAAGGGCGTGGTCTACATCGGCGCGCAGTTCCTCTTCCGTTCGACCGACCGCGGCGACACCTGGCAGCGCATCTCGCCCGACCTGACCACCAACGATCCCGAAAAGCAGAAGCAGGAGGAGTCGGGCGGGATCACCGTCGACAACTCGTCGGCCGAGCAGAACACGACCATCAGCGTGATCAACGAGTCGCCGCTCGACCCGAAGACGATCTGGGTCGGCACCGACGACGGCAACCTGCAGGTCACGCGCGACGGCGGTGCGCACTGGACGAACGCGTCGGTGCGGGAGCTTCCGAACCGGCCGTGGGTGACGTGGGTCGAGCCTTCGCGGTTCGACCCGGCGACCGCGTACGCGACGTTCGACTTCCACTGGTACGGCGACATGACGCCGTGGGTCTACCGGACGACCGACTCCGGCAAGACGTGGACGCGCCTTCAGACCTCGAACGTGCGGGGGTACGCGCATGTGATCAAGGAGGATACCCAGCGGCGCGACCTGCTCTTCCTCGGGACCGAGTTCGGCCTCTTCATCTCGCCCGACGGCGGGAAGGACTGGGCCGAGTTCCGCGGCGGCGACTTCCCGCGCGTGGCGGTGCGCGACATGGTCGTGCATCCGCGAGAGGGCGACCTGGTGCTGGCGACGCACGGGCGCGGCATCTGGATCATCGACGACCTGACCCCGCTGCGCGCGCTGTCGGCGCAGATGCTGTCGCAGGACGTCGCGTTCCTGCCCGATCGGCCCGCGCAGGAGCGGATGCCGGCGGGCGGCGGCTGGTCGGAGGGCGACGCGACCTTCACCGGCGAGAACCCTCCGAGCGGCGCGATGGTGACGTACTACCAGCGGGCGCGGCACCTCTACGGGCCGATCGAGCTCGAGATCGTGGGCGCCGACGGCAAGGTCGTCGACACCATTCCCGCCAGCACGCGGCGGGGGCTGAACCGCGTGACCTGGAGCATGCAGCTCAAGCCGCCTCACGTGCCGCGCGCGGCGACGGTGGCGAACGCGGGCTCGCGCGGGCCGCGCGTGCTGCCGGGGACGTACACGGTGCGGCTCCGCAAGCCGGGACAGACGCTGGAAGCGAAGCTCGAGATCGGCCTCGACCGTCGCGCGACCTATTCGGTCGAGGATCGCCGGCGCAATTTCGACGCGGCGATGCAGGTCGTGGCCCTCTTCGGCGACATGAGCGCCCTGGTCGACAAGATCGACGGCGCGCAGAAGGCGACCGCCGAGCGGACCGGGCGGCTGTCGAAGGGCGATCCGCTGGCGGCGCGGCTGTCGTCGCTGCGCGACAAGCTCGAGGACGTGCGGCGGAAGATCGTGACGACGAAGGAGGGCGGCGCGATCACCGGCGAAGAGCGGATCCGCGAGCACGCCGACCAGTTGTACGGCGCGCTGTTGCGGTACGAAGGAAAACCGGCCGCGTACCAGGAGGCACGGATTGGCGCGCTGCGACACGAGCTGCAGGACGTCCAGACCGCGTTCGATCAGCTCGCCACGACCGAGATGAGAGCCGTCGACGGCGCATTGCGCGAGCACAACCTGCCGCCGCTCACCCCGGCCGCGTCGGCGTCAGGCGACGACCGCGGCGAAGGCGGACAGAAAGCGCTCCATGTCGTCCGGCCTGCCGATGGTGACGCGCAGGTGGGTCGGTAGCGCCGGGAACAGCCGGCCGACTTCGACGCCGCGCTCTTTCAGGGCCGCGATCAGCGGCTTCACCGGCTTGCGGGTGTCGAACATGATGAAGTTGGCCTGCGACGGAATCACCGTGAATCCGCGCCTTTGGAGCTCGCTGACGACATTCGCGCGGGTCGCCGCGTTGCGGCGCTTTCCTTCCGCTGCCCAGGCCGCATCGGCGAGGCTCGCGCGTCCGGCTGCCGCCGCGAAGATGTTGACGGTGTCGAACGCCGCCTGCGACGCGAGCTTCTCGATCACCTCGGGCTGGGCGATGGCGTACCCGAGCCTCGCTCCCGCAAGGCCGTAGATCTTCGAGAACGTGCGCCCGACGATCAGCCGCGGCTGCATCTTCACCAGCGGCGCGACGCTCTCGTACTGCGGGCTGTCGACATAATGGTGATACGCCTCGTCGACCAGCACCATCGCCTGCGGCGCTCTCAGGAAGTCGCGCATGCGCGCCGCCGGCGTGATCGACGCAGTCGGGTTGTTCGGATTGCAGACGTAGACCAGGCCCGCGTCGGAGGCAGTCATTTTCCCCAGATCGTGGGCGAAGGATGCGTCGAGCGGCACCTTGGTGACCTCGGCGCCGGCCGCCTCGGCGTGCTTCGCGCAGGACTCGAAGGTCGGATCGGCCGTCACCAGCCGGCGCCCCGGCCCGGTATACGCCCCGGCGGCGAGCTTCAGGATCTCGCTCGATCCGTCGGTCACGTGAATCCATTCCGGCGCCACGCCGTGCATCCGCGCGATGTCGGCGCGCACCTCGTCGACCGCCTCGTCCGGATACCGCCACGCCCGCGCGCACGCGTCGCGCATGGCGGCCATCGCGCCCGGGCACGCGCCGTACGGATTCTCGTTCGCCGACAGCCGCACTGCCGCGCGCACCGGTGGACCGAGATAGCGCGGTGGCTTCGCGAGAACCGCGGCCGCTGCCGCGCTCGAACCGAGAAATGCGCGCCGGGAAAATGCAGCCATGGGGACCTCCCGGCGGCAGTCTACGCTTTCAACGCAGCGGCGACAGCAGCTCGGTCACGATCGGGCCGGTGTTCGCGTCGAGCTCGTCGACCGTGTGACCCGACGCCGCGACCCCGCCCACCAGCTGGCCGTCGCGCGTCTCGTGCAGACGCAGGTCGAGCTTGTAGGACGCCCCGACGCGCAGGAGCTCGCCGCTCACGACGTAGTCCGCGCCGAGGCGGCGGCCGGTGTCGATCTCGCACTCGCCTTCGCAGTCGTCGAGCGTCTTTCCCTGCGACTGCAGGAGCACGATCACGTTTTCGCGGGTCATCACCTTGAGCGACGGCGCCGTCCGCTTCACCGCCGCCCGCACCGCGTTCGAGAAGTACGCGGCGTCGATCTCTTCGTCCTTGATCTTGTTGCGAAAATCGAGCACGGCCAGCATCGAGGACCGCGGCTGGGGAGAGTCGCTCCAGGTCTTCGGGAACCGCGCGGTCGGCGCCGCCGGCGCCTGGACCGCCGACGCGCAACCGGCGAGGAGCAGCAGCGCGGCCGCCCTCATCGGACGTTCTCCGCGATCTTCTCCAGGGCGGTTCCGGTCGCCCGTGCGATGGCCGCGCGGATGCCGTCGGCGTTGTAGTAGTAACCCTGCCAGACCGTCTCCTGGGCCTGCGCCGACCACCGCCGGCCGCCGCTCTCGAGGTCGAGGTCGACGTCGGCGACCTCCTGCCCGATCGGACAGCCGAGATCGGCGAGCACGATCAGGCAGGGAAAAAAGAGGAACCATCCGCGTTGCCGGTGGAGGTTCGCCCGCAGCCGGAATCGCGCCGGCTGATCGCCGTTGCGCAGCGCGCTCTGCACCACGTCGGCCAGCTCGTGGCGCAGCGCGGTCCCGGTGGCGAGGATGATCGGCTCGGCGCTGGTCACCACCACTTCCGAGGCTTCCTCGTCGACGAGGCCGCCCGGAAGCGCCGACGTCCGCCACGCGCGCTCGTGATAGTACTCGCCGACGGTGGAGCACCCGCAGAGGAGGACCGCGAGCATCGCCATGCGCATCGCCGCCATCGTATCGCACCTGACCTCCGGGAACCGAGCTTGAGCACCTTGCGCTTCGAGGTCGAGGAGTCCTTCCGCGGCCTGCGCGACCGGATCTGCGCCCGCCTCGAAGAGCTCGAGCCGGCCGGCGCGAAGTTCCGCCGCACTGCGTGGCAGCGGCCCGGGGGCGGGGGTGGGGAAATGAGCGAGATCCGCGGCGACCTCTTCGAGAAGGGCGGCTGCAACTTCTCGGCGGTGTCGGGCGATCGCTACCCCGGCGTCCCCGAAGGCCGCGTCGCCGACGGGGACGCCGCGCTCGGCATCCAGCCGCCGCGCGCCGAGGAGATGGCGGGGCGGCCGTTCTTCGCCGCCGGCGTATCCTTGGTGATGCACCCTCGGAATCCAAGCGTGCCGGTCGTGCACATGAACGTGCGCTATCTCGAAGTCGGCGACATCTTCTGGTTCGGCGGCGGGATGGACCTGACGCCGTTCAAGCCGTTCGACGAGGACACCGCGCTCTTTCACGCGGTGCTGCAG
>JAIVGS010000109.1 GCA_020201435.1 Myxococcales bacterium | reverse complement strand
TCTTCAGGTTCTGCATGTGGGGAGCAAAACGCTGCGGCGGTTCCGTAAGTTCGATCTGAAGAGTTCCACGAAGGCCGTTGAAGAACTCCCATCCCGGTCGGGCCATCGTCACAGCGCCCCGTCATTCTTGAAGTAGGGATTTGCATTTTCCAGCATGCCGATGTCTGCCCCGGCGCAAAAGAACTTCTCTCCGGCGCCCCTCACCATCACCACGTGGACTGAATCGTCCATGCGAGCATCGAGAATGTGCGCATCGAATTGCCGCATCATTTCGTAGCTGTAGGTGTTCGCGGGCGGGTTGGAGAGTTCGAGCACCATCACGCCGTCCTGCTTCGAGGCAGTCACCAGGGTCGTCATGGGGCGCGTTGTATCATTAGCCCGGCTGCTCCCGCTGCCAGGATGAGCAGCGGCTCCGGCACCTTCCTGGTCTTCGTCAGCACCGCGAGTGCGACGAGGCAGATGACGATGGTGGGCACGTCGATGATGGCACGTCTTCCGAGCACGAACGCCGCGCCGCCGATGGCGCCGGCCGCCGCCGCCGTCACACCGGCCACGAACGTCTTGACCTTCGCGTTGCTGGCCCAGCGGCGGAAGTACGGCGCGAGGAAGATCACGATGAGGTACGGCGGCAAAAATACCCCCACGGCCGAGACGATGGCGCCCGAGACGCCTGCGACGAGAAATCCTATGAACGCGACGGTGATGACCACCGGGCCGGGCGTGATCATCGCCACGGCGACCGCGTCGAGGAACTGTCGCTCGTTGAGCCAGTGGAACTGGTCCACCACGCCGCCGTGCAGGAAGGGCACGATGGCGAGGCCGCTGCCGAACACGAAGGCCCCGGCCTCGATGAAGTACCAGGCGATCCGCCCCAACTCGCCTGCGCCAGGGCCGTTGATGCCCGACGTGAGCCACACCGGTACGACGAGCAACGCGGATACGGTCGCCCCCGAAGGTCGCCACGACTTCGCGAGCAGCGCTGCGAACCCGCAGCCGAAGAACAGCCAGATGTATTCCTTCTCCGTCCAGCCGGTGACGACGGCGCTGATGACGAACAGGCCGATGAGCACCGGGTCGCGGTTCACGGTTGCGCGCGCGAGCTTCCAGGCGCTGCGGGCGATGATGGCGATGACGGCCGCGCCGATGCCGTAGAACAGCGCCTGAATCCACGGCAGGCCGCCGAAGTGCAGGTAGAGCCACGAGATGACCAGCACCATCACGAACGACGGCCCGATGAACGCCGCCGCGACCAGGGTCGCGCCCCAAGCGCCCGCGCGGACCCACCCGAGGTACTTCGCAAGCTGCGCCGCCAGCGGCCCCGGCGACAACTGCGACAGCGCGAGGCCCTCCTTGTAGTCCTGCATCGAGAACCAGCGCCGGTCCTCGACGAGGTCGCGCTGCATGTATCCGGCGAGCGCGATGGGGCCGCCGAAGCCGAACGTGCCGAGCTTGAGGAAGTACAGGAGCAGGTCGCTCAACTTGCAGGGCTGCGTCCCTTCTGCTTCCGCTGCGTGGCTCACTGCGCGTCCTTGAAGTAGAGGAGCCGCCCTCCGTGCGGGTCGCAGATCCACGCGCCGCCCTGGTCGTCGGCGGCGACGCAGTGCGAGCCCTTCGCCGTGGGCACCGTCGTCACGACGGAGAGTTTCCCGTCCGCCGCCACGTCGAGCACGGTCATCTCCGCGCTGTCCTCTCCCGGCACGTACAGGTGGTGAAGCTGCGGCGAGTAGGCGATCACGTCCACGCCCTTCGCGGTGTCGGCGGTGCCGACCACCTTGCCGCCCTGCCGCAAGTCCATCGCGGTCGCCTTGCCCTCGTCGCAGCCTGCGAACAGGAGCCCGCGCTGCTCGTCGAGCGCGATGCCGCGCGACTCGGCGCAGCCGTTCTTCCAGCGTCCGGCGACGGCGTGCGCGTGCAGGTCCAGCGCGATCGTTTCCCGCTTCCACAAGTGCGTGTACGCGCGCTCCGCGCCGATGACGAGCGACTCCGGCCCGCCCGCTACATGCACCTTGCCCACGAGCGACGGCGTGGGCGTGCCGTCCTTTGGAATCGAGAACATCTCGATCTGCTCCGCGCCCGGCTCGGTGACCCAGACTTCCCCGAGCGACGGCACGTACCGCACGTAGTCCGGCCCCGCCGCGAGCTTCACCGACGCGACGACGGCCTTTTTCGCCACATCGACGACGACCATCAGCCGCTTCCCCCGGTCGCTGGCGAACAAGTGCCCGCCCCCCTCGTCTGCCGAGGTCGGTCGTCGAAGCCGACCCCGCCGGTCCCGCCGGGGACTGGAACCGGGACGGTCGTCGGAGATGCAGCGAGCAGGAGCGCGAGCGCCAGCATGGTCATGCGCGAACTCTGGCCCGCCCATGAAGCACTTGCAACCCGATCCGCTTGACGGTGTTGCAGTTGATAGATACGCCATCGAGCGTGCCGCCCGAGCCGCGCTGGTTCCTGCTCATCCACCAGATCCCGCCCAAGCCGGGGTACCTGCGGATCAAGATCGGCCGCCATCTCCAGCGGCTCGGCGCGGTGGCGATCAAGAACTCGGTCTACGCCCTCCCGGCCAGCGAGGATGCGCGCGAGGATCTCAACTGGGTGCTGCGCGAGATCGTCGAGGGCGGCGGCGATGGCTCCATCGTCGAGGCGTCGTTCGTCGAGGGCCTGTCCGACGAGCGCGTGCGCGACCTGTTCCGCGCCGCGCGCGACGCCGAGTACCAGGAGATTGCCGAGGAAGCCCGCTCGATGCGCAAGCGCGGGCGGGCCAACGACGACGACCGGCAGAAGCTCGCGCGGCTCCAGAAGCGCATGGGCGAGGTCGTCGCGCTCGACTTCTTCGGCGGGCGGCAGCGCGAGCCCACCGAGGGCCTGCTGCAAGAGCTTGCGCAGCGTCTAGAGCCCGCCGTCAAACCCGCACCGCAGGAGGCCACCATGCAGCCCAAGCCGCAGGGTGCGACGTGGGTCACGCGCACCGGCATCCATGTAGACCGGATGGCGAGCGCGTGGCTCATCCGCCGCTTCATCGACGAGAAGGCGAAGTTCAAGTTCGTGCTGCCCAAGAGCTACCAGCACAAGCAGAGCGAATTGCGGTTCGACATGTTCGACGGCGAGTACACGCACAAGGGCGACCTCTGCACGTTCGAGGTCCTGCTCGACAGCTTCAAGCTCGACGACCCGGCGCTCAACCGCATCTCCGAGGTCGTTCACGACATTGACTTGAAGGACGACAAGCACCAGCGGCCGGAGAAGCCGGGCATCGAGATGCTGGTCAACGGCATCGCCACGGCGCACGCGGAGGACGACCAGCGCCTCGCCCGCGCGAGCGCCGCCCTCGATGACCTCTACGAGTGGTTCAAACGCAAACGCTGAAGGAGCCGCGCCTTTTGCCACTCGCGTCGCGGTAATCGCGATGGCACAATCGCGGCATGCGCTGGCTGACACTCCTGGTTGCCGCCTCGGTCTGGTTCGGAAGCAGGGCAACTGCCGCAGCCGACAAGGACCCGGCTGCGCGCCTGACAGAGCTCGACTACTTCGACGGAACCTGAAATGCCCCGGCCAGATCCTGTCCGCCGCAGGCGGGGTCGAACGTCAATACGAAGTGACCGTCTCCATCGAGAAGGTCGTCCAAGAGCGATGGAGACTTGAGCATCTGATCGAGAACAATCCGGCCAAGGGTCCTCCGCTGGAGAGCATGGGGCTCGTTGGCTGGGACAAGGCGTCGAGCTGCTTCGTCCGCTTTGGCGGCAACAACCTCGGCTCTTCTTCTCTCGCGTACAGCCCGGGATGGGAAGGCGACCGATTCATCTGGACGATCAAGCGTGCCGCCGCGGCCGACCCCCTCGTGCGCTGGATGTACATCCGCTCGACGGCAACGCGGATGGAGGTGATCTGGGAGCGCTCCACGGACGGCGCCGCCTGGGTGAGGACTCGCCAAGCCGAGTGCACGAAAGTACCTTGATCGGCACGATCATCGTCACAGCGAACCATCGTCCTTGAAGTAGGGGTTGGCGCTCTCGAGCATCTTGATGTCGGCGCCGGCGCCGGAAAATTTTTCGCCGGCGCCGGTGATCACGAGCACGTGCACGCTCTCGTCGAAGCGCGCGTCGAGGACGTGCCCTTCGAGGCATTGACCGGGGTCATGCCGGGCGTTCTACCACCGGCTACGGCTCGTAGCTCACGCGCGCAATCGACGTCGTCTCACCCCGGCGCGTAGGGGTCGCAGTAGTCCCAATAGGGGTCGAACGTGCAGGCTGATTCAGTGGGTGCTGCCGTGCAGCCGGCATTGGCGAGCAGTTCAGCACACCTGCCGTTGATGGGCGCGCAGTCAGGTTGATCGGCTGCGCAGGCGTCCACAGCGAGGTATGCGGTCGTGGCCGAGCCGCCATTCGCCTGAACACAGGCGCAAGACACGCTGCCTCTCCAGTACCTTTTTCGACCGCCGCAGGCGAGCCCTGCGGCCACCGCGACCAGGACGAACACTCGGAACTTGGCCATCTCGATCCCCCCTTCGATCTTGCCCCTGTCGAGTGACTCCCTCGTCTCGGCATCGGTCACCATCAACCGATCGCCACACCGCGCCTTACGGCCCATTGCGGAATACGACTGGCGCTTCGCCGCGCTGCCGCGCATCCTCTGCCGCGACCCAACCAAGGAGCCGAACATGCAAGGAGCCGTTCTCTACGGGCCGCGCGACGTCCGAATCGAGCAGCGCAACGAGCCGACGATCGTCAAGCCGACCGACGCGATCATCCGCATGGCCGCTACGTGCATCTGCGGATCCGACCTCTGGCCGTACCGCGGGATTGCCCGGGTCGATCAGCCGACCCCGTTCGGGCACGAGTACTGCGGCGTAGTCGAGGAAATCGGCAGCGCGGTGGCGAAGGTGAAGCCGGGCCAGTTCGTCGTCGGATCCTTCTTTGCGTCCGACAATACGTGCCCGATCTGCAAGGCGGGTTATCAGACGTCGTGCGTGCACCGCGAGCTCGTCGGCGGAGCGCAGGCGGGCAGGCTGCGCGTCCCGCTCGCCGACGGAACGCTGGTGGCGACTCCGGGGATGCCCCCCGACGACCTGGTCCCCAGCCTGCTGGCGGCGTCGGACGTGCTGGGAACCGGCTGGTTCGCCGCCGACGCAGCGAACGTCAAGCACGGGAAGACGGTCGTCGTCGTGGGCGACGGCGCAGTCGGGCTGCTCGGCGTGCTCTCCGCGAAGCAGATGGGCGCCGGGCGGATCATCGCGATGAGCCGCCACGAGGCACGCCAGAAGCTCGCGCGAGAGTTCGGCGCGACCGACATCGTCACCGAGCGCGGCGACGAGGGCGTGGCTCGCGTCAAGGAGCTGACGGAGGGTCTCGGCGCCGAGTCGGTGCTGGAGTGCGTCGGCACGCAGGAGTCGATGTCGCAGGCGATCCGTTCGGCGCGGCCGGGCGGGTACGTCAGCTACGTCGGCGTGCCGCATGGCGTCCAGCTCGACGGAACCGGGCTCTTCTTCTCACACGTCCATCTGCATGGCGGACCCGCGCCGGTGCGGCGGTACCTGCCGCAGCTGATCGAGCTGATCTGGAACCGCAAGATCGCGCCGGGGAAGGTCTTCGACCTGACGCTGCCTCTCGCGCAGGTGGCCGAGGGCTACCGCGCGATGGACGAGCGCCGCGCGATCAAGACGCTGCTGAGGCCGTAAACACTGCCTTCAAACGGCCCGGATCGCGAGCTCCTTCGCCGCGTCGATGAAGAGATCGAGCCCCTGACCGAAAGGACGGAGATGAACATGGCAGCCGCCACAGCAGTCGCCGCGCTCTCGATCGCCCGCGCGGGCACGCAGCCGTCGCAGAAGGGGCCGGCTGAATATTTCACCGGGTCGGTGCGAATCGATCCGCTCTTCCAACCGAGGGAGACGACGCAGGCCGCGGGGGCCTGGGTGACCTTCGAGCCCGGCGCGCGCACGGCGTGGCACACGCATCCGCGCGGTCAGACGTTGATCGTGACCGCCGGCGTCGGCCGCGTGCAGGTCGAAGGCGGGCCCATCGAGGAGATCCGGCCCGGGGACGTCGTCTCGATTCCGGCCGGCAAGCGCCACTGGCACGGCGCAACGCCCACGACGGCCATGACGCACCTCGCGGTGCAGGAGCACCTGAACGGCAAGGTCGTCGAGTGGATGGAGCAGGTCACCGACGAGCAGTACCTCGGCGCCTCGGGTCGCTGAGTCGGTTGCCGACAAACGATAAATGTATTATCGTTTGTCGATAAAACCGGGCACGTGCATGCCCTGCGCGACTGGAGACTCGAAGATGGCTTCGCCTGTTGCGACTGTTTCGCCCGCCCCCGTCGAGAGCGAAGTCTCCCTCGCCCGGCTCTACGTGTTGCGCGCGATCTACCTGCTCATGGCGGTCGGCGGCGCCATCCAGTTTCTCCCGCAGTTGATCGGCCATGAGCCGACGGCGCGCGGGGTGATCCCGAGCATGCTCGGCGGACTGTGGGTGCTCGCCTGTTTCGGCCTTCGCTACCCGCTGCAGATGCTTCCGGTCCTTCTCTTCGAGCTGCTGTGGAAGACGATCTGGCTGCTCGACTACGGGCTGCCGCAACGGATGGCGGGCGTGAACACGGCGCAGTTCACCGAGGATTTCAAAGCGATCGCGGCGTTCCCGGTGATCATCATCGCGATCATCCCGTGGGGATACGTCTTCCGGCATTACCTGAAAAAGCCGGGAGCACGTTGGCGCTAGTCATTTCAGGGCAGCGGTTGCCAGAGCTCGACCTTGTTGCCTTCGGGGTCGTACACCCAGGCGAAGCGGCCGTAGTCGTAATCCTCGCGCTTGGGATCGATCCGAACGCCCTCGGACGACAGCTGCGCGAGAAGCGCGTCGAGATCGGCGACGCGAAAATTCACCATCCAGGCGGCCTCGAAGTGCCGCGAGTCCGACGGAAACGCCGACCACACCGTCATCCCGTTCGGATCGTTCCAGCTGAAGATCGCGCCTTCCCCGGCTTTCCACGGAACGCCGAGGTGCTCCGCGTACCAGCGCGACAGCGCCTCGGGATCGCGCGACTTGAAGAAGACCCCTCCGATCCCGGTGACCTTCTGGCGCTCGCTCATGTGTGCCCCCCTAGCGGCGCAGCATTCCCATCTCTTTCTCGATCTGCAGCGACTGCTCCATCGCGTCGGCCCACTCGCCCGGGTCGCTGGTCACGATCGCGGCCGCCGGGTCGACGATCGCCGCCCCGAGCGCGCTGGAAAAGAGGCTGACGAGGTTCTGGAAGGGATGGATGCGGTTCTCGTCGTCGAGCTTGCCGCTGGCGATGGTGAGGTACGTCTGCGCCGTCGCCATGAGATGACTGGCGGCCGTCGAGAGCTCCTCGTCCATCGTGCCGATGTGATCGAGCAGCGAGCGGTGCGGACTCTCGGGATCCCGCATGTCGAAGACCTGCACCAGGCAGTCGTGCGGCGCGGCGTCGGTGTAGTCGACCACCGTCAGCCGCCACGTCCGCTGCAGCTCGAGCTCCTTGGGCGACGGGTCTCCGAGCGGCGTCAGCGTCAGCGACGCGCCCTGGTCCTCCTCGCGCATCGCCTGCAGGCAGGCGTTGACCAGCCGCTCGACGTCGTGCGGCTTCATCTGGTGGCCGGTGAAGAGGCCGACCATGCGCGCGGGGCGCTCGGTATTGACCAAATTCTGGAGGTACGCCTGCTCCTTGCGCGCGTCGGGCATGACCGGAGCAGAGCAGGGCGGGCCCCTGCCCGTCAACCGGAGCTAGGGCAACCGATAAGAGATCGACGCGCTGATCGGCATCAGCCGCGGTCCGGCCCTGGCCGAGGTCTGAAAGTATACGAAGTATCCAAACCGACCGTCGATCTTGCGGAGCTGCAGGTTTTCGGTCGTGACCGTCCGGACGTGCTCGCTGACGCCGTCGCTGCCGATCGACGCCAACGGCTGGTCGTCGGAACGGTAGAGGTACGCCTCGGTGTCGTGCTCCGAGGCGGCGTCGAAGAAGGTGTAGGAGAACGAGGTGACGACCGCCCCGTCGGGGAGCGACACTGGCGCGACGAGGAAGTCGTCCTCGCCTCCCGACTGGTAGCGGCCCGAGCCACCGGTCACGACCGCCGCCTCGGTGACGGTCGTGGAGAGCCGGGCAATCGCAGTGACGGCGCTGACCGCGATTACGCCCTTCGGGAATGCCTGGCAGCGCACCGAGCCGTCCTCGGCGATGACGCGGATCGCCGCGCCCGGCGGGCAGGCTCCGCTCACGCGCGACTGCTTCGATTCGAGCAGCTGCGCGTGCTTGACGATCTCGCCGGAGAACATCTCGAGCGA
>JAIVGS010000202.1 GCA_020201435.1 Myxococcales bacterium | reverse complement strand
CTACTGGACCGTCCACGGCGACCCCGAAGTCCGCAAGCACACCGCCCGCGGGCTCGAGAAGGCGCGCGGCTACCTCCGGCACGAAGTCGGGATCGAGTTGAAGCTCCGGGTGACACCCGATCTCCACTTCACGTACGACGAAGCCATCGACCGGGGCGAGCGGATCGAGCAGCTGATCCGGCAAGTCCACGACGAGGATAAAGGCCGGTGAAGGCGAGGAACAAGGGCGTCGTCGGGCGCGACTGGAAGCCGGAAGAGAACCTTCCGCGCGCGATCGAGGCGCTGCGCCAGGCCGGCAGCGTGCTGTGCACGATGCACCGCGGACCCGACGGAGACGCTCTCGGCTCCGCGCTCGCTCTGGCGTGCGCCATGCGCGAGATGGGGCGGAAGGTCGACGTCTACAACCCGGACGAATTACCCTACAATTTCAGGTTCTTGCCGGGTGCGGCCGCGGTGCTGCGCGCGCTCCCGCCCGATTCCACCTACGACGTGACGATCGCGACCGACGCAGGCGCCTTCGCGCGGCTCGGGCCGGACGTGCCTCCGGTCCCGCGCCGAGGTCTGCTGATGAACCTCGATCACCACATGACGACCGAGCCGTTCGGCGACGTGAACTACGTCGATCCGCACGCGGCGTCGGTCGGGATCCTCGCTTACAAGATCATCCGCGGTCTCGGCCACGGGGTCTCGCGCGATGCTGCCGAGTGCATCTACGCGAGCATCCTGGCCGACACCGGATCCTTCCGGTATTCGAGCACCGATCCCGAGTGCTTCCGCATCGCCGCGGAATTGCTGGAGGCCGGCGTCGACCCGTGGGAGATGACGGTGCGGGTCTACGAGCAGCAGCCGCTGGCCCGGATGCGGCTCCTGGCGGACGTCTTGAAGACCTTGGAAGTACACGGGAAACTAGCCACGATCACGATCACCAACGAGATGATGGCGCGGACCGGCAGCCCGATCGACCTGACCGACGGCTTCATCAACTACGCCCGCTCGGTCGACGGGGTCGAGGTCGCGGCGAGCTTCCGCGAGCCCTCCAACGGCGGGCCGTGGCGGGTCAGCTTCCGCTCGCGCGGCCGGGTGAACGTCGCCGCGATCGCGCAGAAATTCGGCGGCGGCGGCCACCACAACGCGGCCGGCTGCAGCATCGCGGGCGACGAGGCGGCGGTGCGCGCTCGCATCGCCGACGAGATCGAGCAGGCGCTTCTTGGCTGATCTCTCCGGCGTGGTCGTCGTCGACAAGCCGAGCGGGCCGACGAGCTTCGACGTCGTCCGCCGGGTGAAGGGCCTGTTCAAGACGCGCCGCTGCGGCCATACGGGGACGCTCGATCCGACCGCGACCGGTGTGCTGCCGATCTGCATCGGCGACGCCACCAAGGTGGCGACGTTCATCTCGGAAGGAGAGAAGGAGTACGACGCGGTCGTCCGATTCGGCGAGGTGACCGACACCCAGGATTCGGCGGGGCGGACGCTCGAGACGCGGCCGCTCGGCGATCTGACCGAAGAGCGCGTGCGGCAGGAGCTTTCCGGCTTCGTCGGATTGGTCGAGCAAACGCCGCCGATGTACTCCGCGCGCAAGGTCGACGGGAAGCGCCTCTACGAGCTGGCGCGCGCCGGCGAGGAGGTCGAGCGCGAGTCGCGGCAGGTGCACATCGACGAAGCGCGGCTGACGTTCTTCCGGCCTCCCGACGCGGGGATCTTCGTCCGCTGCTCGAAAGGCACCTATTTACGGACGCTTGCGCACGATCTCGGGCAGAGGATCGGCTGCGGGGCGCACCTGCGCGAGCTGAAGCGGGTGCGGGTGGGGCCGTTCGGGCTGGAGGATTCGGTCGCCCTCGACACGCTGATGGCGGCCGCGAAGGAGAAGCAGCTCGAGAAGTACCTGTTGCCGATCTCGCGCGCCCTGGACGAGCTGGCCGAGTTGAGGCTCGACATCGCGCTCGCGCGGCGGGTCGCGCACGGACATGCGCCGGGACCGGCCGATCTCTCGCGGCTGCGCGCGCCGCCGTTTTCGCGGGGGCGGAAGGTGCGGCTGATCGACCCGGAGAACAGGGTCTTGGCGGTCGCCGAGAGCGACGGCGTCGGCACGTTGAAGCTGCTGCGGGTGCTGGTCTCGGGCGCGCACGACCTGGTGGGCCGAGAGGAAGAGTGAAGCCGCGGCCCGGCGAGATCGTGGCGGTGGTGGCGGGCCTCGACGTTTCGCCCGGGCGGCTCGCGGCGATGCGCGCGACGTTCACCGCGCGCGAAGCGGCGCGCTTCGTCAGCTTTGCCCACGAGGAGCATCGGAACCGCTGGGGCGCGGCGCGCGGGGCGCTGCGCGAGGTGCTCGGCGCGGCTCTCGGCCAGGCGCCGGCGGACGTGGAGATCCGCTATGGTCCGCACGGCAAGCCGTATGTCGATGGGCTGCGGTTCAACCTCTCGCATTCGGGTGCGCGCGCGTTGATCGCTCTGTCGGTCGACTGCGAGGTCGGCGCTGACATCGAGCTGCCGCGCGAGCGGCGCCGGACGGATGACATCGCGCGGCGGTTCTTCACCGCGGGGGAAATTGCCCGTCTTTTCGCTTCTGTGGACCGCAAGGCCGAGTTCTTCCGGCTGTGGTGCTGCAAGGAGGCGTTCCTCAAGGCGACCGGCGAGGGCCTGTCGCGGTCGACGCGGTCGTATGAGATCGAGTTCACCGCTTCCGGCGCGCGGTTGCTCTGGGCGAACGGCATCCCGGACGCCGCCACTCGGTACTCGGTCTTCCCGCTCGACCCGGGCGACGGGTACCGCGCCGCCGTGGTGGCCGAGGGTGGCGGCCTCAAGACCCGGCTCGTTCGCTGGCCGTGACTGTGTGTCACGGACTGTGTGTCACGGACTGTGTGTCACGGACTGGGCACGGACTGGGCGGCTGAGGGCGACCCCTAAATGGCGTCGAGGAACTCCGCGTTCGAGCGGAATTCGTTCAGCGATTTCAAGAGCCTCTCCATCGCCTCGACCGGCTTCAGGGCGAACAGGGCGCCGCGGAGCTTCTTCACCTTCTCGTATTCGTGCTGGCTGAAGAGCTTCTCTTCCTTCCGCGTTCCCGAGGTCTGGATGTTGATCGCCGGGAAGATGCGCTTCTCGGCGAGTTGGCGGTCGAGGTTGATCTCGGAGTTGCCGGTGCCCTTGAACTCCTCGAAGATCACCTCGTCCATCCGCGAGCCGGTGTCGATCAGGGCGGTCGCGATGATGGTCAAGGAGCCGCCCTCCTCGGCGTTGCGGGCCGCGCCGAAGAGGCGCTTGGGCCGCTCGAGCGCGCGCGAGTCGACGCCGCCCGACAGCGTCCGGCCCGAGGACTCGACCTCCTTGTTGTACGCGCGCGAGAGGCGCGTGATGGAGTCGAGCAGGATGACCACGTCCTTCCCGCCCTCGACCAGGCGCTTCGCGCGCTCCATCACCATCTCGGCGACGTGCAGGTGCTCGTCGGTCGGGCGGTCGGACGACGACGCGTAGACGTCGGCTTTCACCGTGCGGCGGAAGTCGGTCACTTCCTCGGGCCGCTCGTCGACGAGCAGCACGAACTGGATCACGTCCGGCCGGTTGGTCGTGATCGCGTGGCAGATCTTCTGCAACATGATGGTCTTGCCGGCCTTGGGCGGCGAGACGATCAGCATGCGCTGGCCGAGGCCGATCGGCGCGACGATGTCGATCACCCGCGTGATCAGCTCCTTCGACGTCGTCTCCATCACCAGCCGGTCGTCGGGATCGATCACGGTCAGGTTCTGGAACGCCGTCCGCTTCGCGGCCTCGACCGGCGGGAGGCCCTCGACGGTGTCGGTCTTGATCAGCTGCAGCCGCCCGTTTCGCCGCACCGCCTGGCCGCTGAGCACGACGCCCGGACGCAGCCGGTCGCGGTCGATGATGTGCCGCGGCACGTCCGGGTCGTCCTGCTGCGGCAGGAAGTTGAGCTTCGCGGTGCGCAGCCGGCCGTTGCCGCGGTGGTCGACGTCGAGGACGCCCTCGATCGGGACCGCCGGCTCCTGGCGCTGCTGCTGCTGCTGCTGTTGCCGCTGCTGGTGGCGCGGCTGGTGCTGGTGCCGCTGCTGGTTCTGGGCCGGCTGACCCTGCTGTTGCGCGGCCGCGGCCTGTCCCTGGGCCGGTTGCTGCGCCTCCGGCGGCTGAGCCGTCGCTCCGCCTTCCGGAGGCGGCGGCGTCGGCTGTCCTTCGGGCGCTGCCTGCGGGGGAGGCTGCGCGACGTTGCCGTCGGCCTGCGGCGCGGCCTCGTCCGGGCCCTCTTCGAGGCCGTCGTTCTCGACGTCGACGATCCGGCCCTGCGCGTCCAGAGGCGGTTGGACCTGGTTCTGCCCGTGCTGGCCGCCGCCACCCTTGCCGCGCCGCCCGCGGCCTCCGCGCCGCTGCCGGCGGAAGCGCCGCCGCCCGCCGCCTTCGCCCTGCTGGCCCTGACCGCCGCTGGGCTGCCCGTTGTAACCCACTGGATTCATTCCGTTCTGTCCCGGCTGCGGGTACTTGGAATTTCCCGGCTCGGGCGCATCGGGCCGGTCAGGCTCCGGCGGGGAGGGGGGACGCTGTCCTTCACCATTCATGAATTGCTCCGGTTCCTACTTCTTCAGCAGGCGGCTGAAGAAGCCGCCTTTCGTCTGCTCGGCGGCCTTGTTCCTCAGCCGCCGCATTTCCTGCTTCGCTTGTTCGAACTCCGGATCCTTGTCGAACGCCTTCCTCAGGATCGTCTTCGCGCGCTCGTCGTCGCCCTGGGCTTCGGCCAGCTGGGCGGCGAAGAGGTTGCCGCTCCGCAGCCGGGAATCGATCTCGAGCGCCTTGTCGACGTGCTGCTGGGCTTCGCCGGTCTTTCCGGTCCGCTTGAAGATGGCCATGCCGAGATAGGCGTGGAACTCCGCCTCTGAATGGTTCAGGCCGATGGCCTCCTTGAACTGGGCCTCGGCCTCTTCCCAGCGGCCCTTCTTGAAGAGCAGCTCGCCCTTCTGGAACACGCCTTCCGCCCGCAAAATTGCACCGACGTCGGTGGGCAGGCCCTTCGCCTTGCGGTCGAGATAGACGTCGTACTCGGCGCGCTTGTCCTTGTCGGTGAGGATCGAGTTGGCCTCGTTCACCCGCGCGAACAGCTCCTCCGCGACCCGGCGCGCGGTCCCGAGCTCGAGGCCGCTGAACGAGTCGGAGTGGAATTTCTTGGCGGCGATGAAGTAGGCCTTCTTGATCTCGTCGGCGGAGGCACCGGGACCGACGCCGAGGACGTCGTAGTGGGTCGCGTCCTTGAGGCGATCGTGCTCGCCGAAGAGAAGGCGGCGGGCCCCCGTCTCCTGGGCGGTGAAGACCTTGCCCTTGTCGTCGTCCGGCGACGCCGGAACCGCGGCGGCGGAGGTGGTCTTTTGTGCGACCCGCGAGCCGCCGGACATGAGCAGTAGGCCGCTGTTGCACAGGTAGCGGAGGAGCGCGTACTCGGGCTCCTTGACCCGCCCCATCACCTCGCCGACGGTGCGGCCGGCGGTGGCGAGCGGCGTGACGCTCTCGCCCGGCCAGAAGGTGCGAAGCGCGAAGAGGTCGCGCTCGAGCTCGGGGCTGCGGTGCAACTGCTCGTCGTGGTGCGCCTCGAGCCACGTGCGCGAGGACGCGAAGTCGCCCCGGCGCTTGGCGGCCTCGAAGACCAACGCCACCGGGCTGGTGCGCATGTCGGGGACGCTGCCGACCGCCTCCAACGGTTTCTGCTCGAACTTGTATTGGCCGCCGTCCCAGCCGAGGGCGCCGACCGCGACGTCCGCGGTCTGCTGCTTCAAGGCCACTTTCAACTGGTCGGGCGTCATCACCCGGGCGGTGGCGAGCGCCTCGTGGAGCGGGATGCCCTGTTGCTTGGCGAGCGCGACCGCGCGGTCGAACGAGGTCTGCTTGATCGCGCCCGAGGCGATCTGCGCCGCGCCCATCGTCTCCGCCTTGAGGTTCGACTGGGCGAACCGGACCATGCCTTGCTGGAAGGTGATCACCCGCTTCGTCGAATCCTGCGTGATGGTGAGGACGCCGGTGGCCTTGTTGCGCAAGAGCTCGACGAAGATCGCCGCAACGGACTTGCCGTCGAGGCTGCCTTCCATCACCGGAGACGCGGGCTGCGCCCCGGTCAGGCGCGCCAGCGCCTGCCGTAACGCGGCCGGCTCGAACGGTTTGGCGAAGAACGCGGCGGGTTTCACCTTGGCCGCGAATTCTTGCGGGAGCTGCTTGTAGACGCCGCTGATGACGACCAGCGGCAGGTTCATTCCCCACGGCGACGAGCGCGCGGCGCTGGCGAACTGGAAACCGTCGAGCTCGGCCAGCACCAGATCGAGGACGACCGCGGAGAACGGCTGGCCCGAGGCCGCGGCCTGCGCGCACAGCTCCTGCGCTTCCTTGCCCGACTTGGTCGTCCGCGCCGAGAGTCCGACCTCGGCGGCGATGCCCGACAACAGCCGCGACGCGCTCTGTTCATCCTCGACGATGAGGACGGTCAACGGCATCTATTGGATCTCCAGATCGTACGGCAGTACCGCGCGCAGGGTGCCCGGCTCGCCGAGCAGATGGACGGCCCGCAGGGCGCGCGGCGCGATGCCGGTGGGCAGGAGCGTCTCGATGCGGACGCCGGCGAAGTCGCTCAGCTCGACGTCGACCTCCTCGCTGTCGTCGATCTCGACCGCGGCATCCGGTGAGAGGCCGGCGCGATTGGCGGCCTCGACCAGGGCGTCCTCGAAGCCGCCGAAGCGATCGATCAGCTTGCGCTCCAGCGCCTGCGACCCGGTCCACACCCGCCCGCGGGCGATCGCGTCGACCTGGTCGCGGGTCATCCCGCGGGCCTCGGCGACCCGCGCCAGGAACTGCTCGTAGAAGTTGTCCACCCAGGCCTGCAGCGTCTTCCTCTCGGTATCGGTGAGATCGCGCGCCGGGCTGAACAGGTCGGCGCTCTCGCCCCGCTTCATCGTGGTCAGGTTCAGCCCCAGCTTGCTGAACAGCTCCTCGCCGTCGAAATGCCCGACGAACACGCCGATCGACCCGGTGACCGTCGACGGCTCGGCGAGGATCTCGTCCGCGCCTGCCGCCACGTAATAGCCGCCCGAGGCGGCCACGTCGCCCATGCTCGCGATCACCGGCTTCTTCTTCTCCTTCCGCGCCCGAACCAGCTCGCGCCAGATCAGGTCGGATGCGTTCCCGTCGCCACCCGGCGAGTCGATGCGGACCACGATCGCCGCGACCATCGGGTCGTCGGCCGCCCGGCGAATCCGCCGGGTGATCGGCTCGGAAGCCGCGATCCGCACCGCGCCCAGCGGATCCCGCGGCACGTCGCCGCGCAGGATCTCGCCTTCCACCCTCACCACCGCGATCTTCCTCGCCAGGCCCCACCGCACCTCGCGCACGGACGGCGCCTCGATCGCGGTCTTCTCCAGGCTCACCTTTCCACCCAGAAGCCCACCCACCGCCTGCTCCAGCTGGTCGGGGTAGATGAGCCCGTCCAGCAGTCCTGCCTCTACGGCCTCGCCGGGCTTCAGGATGCCCTTGTCGAGGACGGCCTTCAGCTTGCCTTCCTCGAGGTTTCGTCTCGCCGCCGTCCGTTCGACGTAACGCCCGTACAGGTCGTCCAAAAGCGAGCTTTCCACCTCGCGCTGCTCGCCCGACATGCTCGATCTGGTGAAGGTGTCCGGCGCATTTTTGTAGGCGCCGACGCGGAAGAATTCCGCCTTCACTCCGAGCTTGTCGAGGCCCTCGGCGGCGAACAGTGCCGTCGAGGAGAATCCGTTGACCAACAGGACCGCTTCGGGAGCGGCGTAGACCCTGTCGGCCGCAGCAGCAAGACTATATTCGAGGTCGCCGGCGGATTCCAGATAGAAAACGACCTTCTTGCCTTTGGCCTGGAGCTCCTCGATAGCTGCGCGGAGTTCCTCGGCTTTCCCGAGGCCGCCGTGGAAGCCGGCAGTGCGGAAGACGACCGCCGCCACCGCCGGGTCGACGGCCAGCCGGTGGAGCGCGGCGAGGGTCTCCGCCAGCGGATCGCGGCGGGTCTCGCCGAAGACGAGCGCCAGGGGCCCGGGCCGGGGCCGCGAGAGCGCTTTGTCGAGATCGATCAGCGCGGCGTGCTTGACGGCGAGCTGCAGCGAGGGCCAGCGCTGGGTCGAGAGCCGGACGCGCCACATCTCTTCGGTGCCGAGGTCCTTGTTGAAGCGCGGCGCGTAGGCGACGCCGAGATGCGGGAGGTCGAGTTGCAGGCCCACCAGCCAGCTCGGCGTCCCGCCGGCGGCGGGGAGCGTGACCTGGCCGAGCAGCCGGACGCCGTGGGCCAGCGGCGCGCCGCCGGTGAAGATGTAGTCGCCGTGGCCGGTGCCGCAGTCGCCGGTGCCGATCGCCGCGGTGCACTCGCGCCAGCGGAAATCGGCGGCGAGATCGAGCTTTTCGCCGAGCGGGCGGACTGCGGCCGCAAATCGCCACAGGCGCGGCAGGTTCGGGCGATTGGCGTAGAGGACCGCCCCGCCGAGCGAGAGGAACCGGAACGGCCGGGCGAGGACGCCGTAGTCCCAGGTCTCGGCCACCTGCGAGGAGTTGAAGCCGCGGTGGACGGCTCCGACGCTCAAGGGGCCGAAGCGGAGAGCGGCGCCGAGGCTGGTGCGGCGGACGGTGGCGTAGGGGCCGTACTGCCAGTCGAATCCGCCCGCGAGCGCGAGCGGCCCTCCGCCGCCGGCGAAATAGAGTGCGTTGGCGCTGACGTGGTCGTTCTTGTCGAAGTAGCCGTCGTGGAGGAAGTCGGCCTCCAGGCCGTCGACGAAGCCGAACCCGGCCGGGTTGCCGGCGAGAGAGGTCCCGTCGTCCTGCAGCGCGAACGACTCGGCGGGCGCTTCGGCGGCCGGCGCGAACTGCGCTGCGGCGGGCCACGCGACCGCTATGGAACAGAGAATCGTGAGGCGCATGGGTACCCCATGACGACTGCGTTTTCCTGGACTATGGTGCGCGGGCACAACGGGCTCCGGAGACCATCGCATGCTCGACCCCAAGACGATTCGGAACGTCGCCATCATCGCCCACGACGGCGCAGGAAAAACCGCGCTCACCGAGGCGCTCCTGCGTCACGACGCGCCCTCGCGCGCGTCCAAGGACGGTTCCACCAGCCACCTCGACGTCGATCCGGAAGAGACCAAGCGCAATTTCACCGTCGCGACGCACATCACCTTCGCCGAGCACGACGGCGTGATGCTGAACCTGCTCGACGCGCCCGGGTTCTCCGACTTTCTCACTGATGCCGATCGGTCGATGGCGGTCTGCGAAGGTGGACTCCTTCTCGTTTCCGCCGTGTCGGGTGTCAAGCACCAGACGGAGGCGCACTGGGACATGGCGGCCGAACGCTCTCTGCCACTTCTCGCCTGCGTGAACAAGCTGGACAAAGAGCGTGCATCCTTCCTGCGGGCCTTGGACGACATCGAAAAAACCCTGAAAGCAAAGCCGGTTGCGCTGCAGCTGCCGATCGGCCTGGGCGATTCGTTCAGCGGAGTGATCGACCTCGTCACGATGCGCGCGCATGGGTATACGCCGCAGGGGAACGGAAAGTTCGGCGGGTACAAGGAAGGCGAGATTCCGGCCGAGCTGGTCGCGGAGGCCAAGCGGCTTCGGACGCGGCTGGTCGAGGCGGTGGCCGAGACCGACGACGTGATGCTCGAGGCGTATCTCGACGGGCGCGAGCCGACCGAGCAGCAGCTCGTCGACGGGATCGCCCACGCGGTCCTCGGGCGGCGCTTTCTCCCGGTGCTGGCGTGCGCGGCGCGGCCGGGGATCGGGGTCGACGACGTGGCGGCGGCGATCGTGCGCTACCTGCCGCCGCCGACGGTGCGGCGCGAGATCAAGGGCAAGGACAACAAGACCGCGGAGATGGTGCGGCCGGCGCAGCGCGACGCGCCGCTCACGATGCTCGCGTTCCGCAACACCGTCGACCATTTCGTCGGACGGCTGACGGCGTGCCGGATCTTCTCGGGCGCGGTGAAGCACGGGACGGTGATCATCAACCCGCGTACGGGGCACACGGAGACGGTGCAGCACGTCTTCCGGATCGACGGCAACCACACCATCGAGGTTCCGGATGCGGGCGCGGGCGAGATCGTCGGCCTGATGAAGCTGAAGGACGTGCACGTCAGCGACACGCTCTGCTCGGCCGATGCGCCGGCTCTGCGGCTCGACCTGATTCCCCAGCCGAAACGGGTGATTGCGTATGCCTTGAAGATCGACCGCGAGCAGGAGGAGAAGGTCGGCGTCGCGCTGCACCGGCTGCTCGAGGAGGACCCGTCGCTCGAGATGGTGCGCGATCCGGAGACGAACGAGACGCTGCTCAAGGGCATGGGGCAGGTGCACATCGAGGTCGCGGTCGAGAAATTGAAGCGCAAGTTCGAGGCTGAGGTGCACCTCGAGCTGCCGCACCCGGCGTATCACGAGACGATCACCGGGAAGGCCAAGGCGCAGGGCCGGTACAAACGGCAGAGCGGCGGGCGCGGGCAGTACGGAGACTGCCACATCGAGCTCGAGCCGCTGCCGCGGGGGACGGGGGTCGAGTTCGAGGACGCGATCGTCGGCGGCGTGATTCCGCGCAACTTCATTCCCTCGGTGGAGCACGGGATACGCGACGCGGCCAAGCAGGGGCCGCTGGGGTCGTTCCCGCTGGTCGATTTCAGGGCGCGGCTGGTGGACGGGAGCTTCCACACCGTGGACTCGTCCGACATGGCGTTCCGCATCGCCGGGTCGATGGCGCTCAAGAACGCGCTGGCGTCGGCCAAGCCGGTGCTGCTCGAGCCGATGATGCGGCTGGAGGTGGTCGTTCCTGACGAAATGTTGGGAGAGGTGATCGCCGACCTCACTTCGCGGCGCGGGAAGATCTCGGGGATGGAGCCGACCTCGAAGGGGACCCTGATCCACGCCTCGGCTCCGCAGGCCGAGCTGCGGACGTACGCGCCCGAATTGCGCTCGCTGACCAAAGGGCTCGGGTACTTCACGATGGAGCTCGAGTCGTACGAGGAAGTCCCGTCGCACGAGGCGCAGAAGGTGCTGCAGCAGAGGGCGACCGAGCTCGGGAAGGACGAGCCGAAGCCGACCCAGCCGGGCAAGGGCCGCGCCTGAGGGTCGTCTGTTTCGGGGAGGCGCTCGTCGATCTCCTGCCGGATCGGCGCGGGAAGCTGCGGGATTGCGAGCGGTTCGAAGTGCACTCGGGCGGGGCGCCGGCGAACGTTGCGGTCGGGCTGGCGCGGCTCGGGGTCGACGTCTCGTTCGTCGGCGTCGTCGGTCAGGACGAGTTCGGGCATCTGTTGGACCGGAAGCTGTCCGCGGAAGGGATCGACGCGCGGCTGCGGTTCACAGGCGAAGCGAAGACGGGGCTGTGGTTCGTCGCGCTCGACGCTTTTGGCGACCGGACGTTCTTCGCGCCGACAGGCGCCGACGGCGCGGACAAGCTCATCGACGAGAGCGACGTCGCGCGGATTCCGGAGAGCGAGTGGCTGCACTGTGGCAGCTCTTCGCACGTGAAGCCGGCCGCGCAGAAAGCGCTGCGGAAGGCCGTGCGGCTCGGGCGGCTGGTCTCGTTCGATCCCAACGTGCGTTTGCACTTGTGGCGTGATCCCGCGGAGTTACGCGCGTTGTGCGAGGACGTCTTTCCGTTCTGCAGCGCGGTGAAGCTGAGCGAGGACGAGTTGCAGCCGTGCCTCGGCGCCTCGACGCCCGAACAGGCTTTCGAAAGGCTCGCCAAAGTCGAGCTGGTGTGTGTCACGCTCGGCGCGCGCGGTGTCGTGGCGCGGCGGCGTGGCGAGACGCTGCACGTCCCCGCGCCGGTGGTCGACGTCGTCGACACGACCGGAGCGGGCGACGGCTTCGTCGCGGGACTTCTCGCGAGCGATCCGCTCCGAGCCGATCTGCGCGCGGCGCTCACCAGAGCGTGCGCGGTCGGCAGCCGCGTCTGCACGCGGCTCGGCGCGGTCGCCGGCCTTCCTCACTCGACTTCGAGCTTGTGACCTCTGCCGGGCTTGATGTTCTCGATCAGGAACACCAGCGGCAACGAGAGGAAGAAGATGAAGCCGATGATCGCGAAGCACCGTTCGAAGGCGATCACCGTCGCCTGCTTCTGCACCTCGCCCGCGAGCATCGCGATCGCGCCGGCGTCGGAGCCGGTCTGGCCGCGCAGGAATGCGCCGATCGCGGCCAGCCGCTCCTGGACGATGACGCGCGCGGGCATGATGTGCGCCGCGAGCACGCCGTACGCGCGCACCACGGCGCGCTCGAACAGGACCGCGATGGTGACGGTGCCGACTGACCCGCCGAGGTTGCGCATCAGGTTGTAAAGCCCGGTCGCGGCGCTCATCCGCTCGCGCGGTACACGTGCCAGGGCAGCCGTCGAGAGCGCGACGAAAATCAGCGAGAAACCAATGCCTTGGACGATCTGGGGCAGCACCACGTCGTAGGTCGAGGATTGCAGGGTGAAGTGGGACATCGAGAACGCGGCGACGCCGCCGACGCAGAGGCCGACCGAGATCAAGAGGCGCGCGCCGAGGCGGTTGAAGAGCCAGGCGGCGATCGGCATCGAGACCATCATCGCCAGCGTGCGCGGCATCAGGTCGAGGCCCGACTGCATCGCCGAGAGGCCGAGCATGTCCTGGAAGAACAGCGGCAGCATGAACAGCGAGCCGAAGAGCGAGACGCCGAGCACCGCGCCGATGAACGTGCCCGCCGAATACGAGCGATATTTGAGGATCGAAAGATCGACGATCGGGTGGTCGATCGACAGCTCGCGGACGACGAAGAGCGCGAGGCAGAAGCCGCCGCCGAAGGCGAGCGACTGGATGAGGTGGCTGCTCCACCAGCCGTCGCGGTCGCCGCGCTCGAGCAGGAGCTGGACGCAGAACAAACCGACCGAGAGCAAGAGCAGTCCGAAGTAATCGATCTGCTCGCTCCGCGCCTGGGAGCGCCCGGCGACGAGGAAGTCGGGGTCCTTGACGAACCGTTGCACCATCAGGAGGCCGACCGCGCCGACCGGGAGGTTGACGTAGAAGATCCAGGGCCAGGAGAAGTTGTCGACGATCCAGCCGCCCAGGGTCGGGCCGACCGCGGGGCCGAGCATCACCGCGAGGCCGAAGACCGACATCGCCGTCGCCTGCTCGTGGACCGGGAAGGTCTCGCGCAGGATCGCCTGCTCGGTGGGCTGCAGGCCGCCCGCGCCGAGGCCCTGGAGCACGCGGAAGAACACCAGCGTCCACAGCGTTCGCGCGGTCCCGCAGAAGAACGAGCCGGCGACGAAGAGCACCATGCACGCCTGGTAGACGTTCTTGCGGCCCATGCGGCGGCCGAGCCACGCCACGACCGGCATCATGATCACGTTGGCGACGATGAAGCCGGTCGAGACCCAGGTGATCTCGTCGATCGACGCGCCGAGCGCGCCCTGCATGTGCGGGATCGCGACGTTGACGATCGAGGCGTCGATCGCGCCCATCAGGGTGCCGAAGCTGACGGCGACGGTGACGAGCCACTTGTTCGGAGCCCGCGCCACGGGCGGAGAGTAGCGGCCCCGGCGGCGCGGTACACTCCGGAAATGCGCAAGATGTTCGTCGTAGTCGCGTTGCTGGCCTGCGCCCACGCGGCGCCGGCGCCGATCGAGCTGGTCGAGTCGGAGCCGGTCGAGACGACGCTCGACCGGCCGGAGCTGCGCGATGCGTTCGCGGTGTGGCCGGAAATGATCTCGCGCGCCACGGCGCGGATCGATTTCGCCGAGATGTACGCGGTCGACGAGGGGATGTCGCGGCTGACGCCGGTGATCGACACGGTCTTCCAGGCCGCCGCGCGCGGGGTGCGGGTGCGCTTTCTGACGACGGTCTCGTTCGCAAAGACGTACCCGAGCGTACTGGCTGCCCTGCAAGAACGCGGCGTCGCGGTGCGCAAGCTGGAGAAGCCGTTTCTGCACGCGAAGTACTTCGTCGTCGACGGGCGGGAGGCGTTCCTCGGGTCGCAGAATTTCGACTGGCGCAGCCTGCAGCACATCCAGGAGCTGGGCGTGCGGTTCCGGCAGCCGGAAGCGATCCGCGAGCTCGAGGACATCTTCGAGACCGACTGGACCGGCGCGCCGCAGCGACCGTCGACGGCGTACGAGTTTCCCGAGCGGACCGCGGACGGCGCGGACGAGACGCTCGTCGCCAGCCCGAAAGGCGCGCTGCCCGACGAGCGGCTCTGGGACCTGCCGGCGCTCGCCGAGCTGGTGGATTCGGCGCACAAGTCCGTGCGCGTGCAGGCGCTGACGTACTCGGAGACGCCGCAGCTCTCGGACGCGCTGGTGCGGGCGGCGGCGCGCGGCGTGCACGTGCAGATGATCCTGTCCGACTGGGAGCTGCGGCCGAAGACGCTCGCGGCGCTGCGCGCGCTCGATCCGCGGATCGAAGTGCGCATCTTCACCGTGCCGCAGGCGTCGAGCGGGTTCGTGCCCTTCGGGCGGGTCGTGCACGCGAAGTACTGCGTGGTCGACGGCGTGCGCGGCTGGGTCGGGACGGGCAACTGGGAGCCCGATTATTTCTTCAAGGATCGCAACGTCGGGCTGCTCGTCGAGGGCGGGCAGATCCCGTCGCAGCTCGAGGCGTTCTTTCTCGGCAACTGGAATTCGGCGTACGTGGCGCCGTTCGACCGTGCGCGCGAGTATGCTCCGCCGAAAATTTCGCTTGCGAGGTGACGATGACGCTTTCGATTCTGCTGCTTCTCGCCGCGCCTGTCGGGCGGCCGATGGGGATGACGGCGATGAAGACCGTCGTGTGCGAGGCGGTCGACGAGGCGCGCGGGAAGTCCGGCGCGGAGCTTGCCGAAGCGATCGAGGCCGAGGCGGCGCGGTTTGCGAAGTCGAATTACCGGCTCAGCGCGCTGCTCCCGGGCGACCCGCCGATCGCGTGTTTCCAGTCGATGGCCGACCCGGGCAAGCTGCCACGGGGCGCGCGGTAGGAACGAGTGTCCCAATTGAGTGTCCCCATCAGTCCGTGGCGCAACTGTGGTGCCACTGTTGCACCCTCGGTTTCCTGCCGGGCAATCTGAATCATTCCAGGTGGTTGGGTTGCGTCCTGAGCGGCCCGACGGTTGCAAAAGCAAGGCGCGCGGAGGTTTCCATGAAACGCGCGGAGTGCCGGGTCCTGATGCTGGTCGTCCTGCTCGTGGCTGGTTGCGGAGGCAAGAGCACGCCTGCGACGGCGACGTTGAAGGTGATCAACTCACTCTCGGTCTCGATCGATCAGGTCTACCTTTCGCCGGTCTCGCAGGAGACTTGGGGCGTGAACCAGCTCAGCCAGGCGGTGCCGCCGGGCGGATCGGTCCAGCTTACCAGCGTCCCGGCCGGCTCGTACGACGTGAAAGAGGTGGCGAGCAACGGCGCCGCGGCGACGCTGCGCAACGTCCAGCTCGTTGCGGGCGCGACGTTCACGCTGACCGTCGCCCCGGGAGCGCTCAAGCTGGTCAATCTGTCGGGTCAGACGGTCTGGCGCCTGCGGCTTTCGCCCACCTCGTCCGACCTGTGGGGGCCCGATCAGCTCGGCACCAGCATCGTGGCATCCGGCAACAGCTTCACGCTCGGGGGCGTGCCGCCCGGCGCTTACGACTTGCGCGCGGAGCTCTATTCAGGGGCGTACCGGTACGCGAGCAACTTCGTCATCAATTCCGCCAGCACCACGACCGTCACCGTAACCTATTGAGGAGGAGAACATGTTCCGGATCATACTGAGCTCGCTCGTGCTGTTGTCCGCAGGTGCCGCGCTGGCCGCGGGCAGCGAGGCCGAAGAGGCGTCCGTCAAGGTCGAATACGTCGCCGGCAAAGGCGGCGAGGCAAAGACCTCCAGCGAGGGCACGCTGCCCGACGAGCAGCATGCTCAGCCGGAGGCGACCTCGGCGATGCTCTTCGCCGCCGATTCGTTCTACCTGGCCGACGTCTCCGCCGGCGACGAAAGCGACCCGAAGGAGCGCTGAGGGGTAGAGTGCGCGCATGCGATGGGGACCGCGCCGCGCGCGGCCTGCGGGTACGGTTTCTCCCACGCGCTGCGACCCGCCGATCGCGTGCTTCCACTCGATGGCTGACTCCAACAACCTGCCGCGCAGGGGCTGATCAGGGCTCGTTCCATGCGACGCGCACCGATTCGATCCGATCACCGCCGCCCCAGGCGTGGACGATCGCGTCGGCATGCGTCGATCGGTCGCGGCGCGAGATCGAGATCGATCGGACGTGAAAACGGTAGCCGTGACCGACTTTCTGCGCCGCCTCGTGTTCGGCGCGCTTGAACGGTTCGCTCCGCGTCACGACCAGGAGGATCCCGAGAAAGATCGTGCCGACCGCGACGCCGCACGCCGCCGCCGGGATCCTCGAGCCGCCGGCCGCCGCCGGAGGAAGGCGCCAGAGCGTGATCGTGGCCAACGCCACGCTCGCGAGCGCCAGCACTGTCTCGATCGGCGCGCCGCTCGATCGCAGCCAGAGCCGCAGCTCGAGGACGACGAACGGGGCCGGCTGGTAGAAGAGCACAAGGAACGGCATCGCGAGCGATCCGGCGAGGAGAAAGGCCGAATACGAACCGAGGTTTCTCGCCGCTCGCGCGCTGCCCCGCAAGGCGAACACTCCGATCAGGCCGGCGACCACACTGAAGCTTACGAGAGAGAGCGGTCCGCTGCGCATCGCGGCGACGATCCGATAGCCGACGTCGGCGAAGCCTAGGATTACCCAGGCGAGGCCTACGCGACGAATTGTCGGATCGTCAGTCGTCGTCCCACTCCTCGGTGCCGGTCTTGCCTTGCAGGCCCTTGGATTTCTTCTTCTTTTTGTCGGCCTCTTTCTTGACGATCTCTTTTGAGCCGGGGGCGGCGGCGTCGGCAGGCATGACGACCTTGCGGTCTTTCGAGACCAGCGTGGGAGGGTCGGCGACCGGGGCGCCCGGCATCACCGGCTTGCGCACCGTCTCCGGCTTGACCTCCGCGACTGGCTGGACCGGTTCCGGCGCGTCGTCGGACGAGATCAGCTTGCGGGCGGCGGCCTGCGTGTCGGCCTCGATCTGATCGGCATCGGTGCCGTCGGCGACGAGCAGCATGGTCTTCGAAGCGATCACGCGGTGCTTCGCGGCGTCGACGAGCGCCAGGACGATCGACACTTTCGTCACGTCTTGCGAGTGGAGCGAACCGATCAGGACCCGCTCGAGCGAGAACTTCTGCGCGAGCTGGGCGACGCTCTTTCCGGCTTCCCCATGGCCGACTTCGTCGGACGCGCCGGCGATGATCTGGTTCAGGCTGGTCGCGGTCGGTGTCGCGGCCAGGGTGATGCTGGCCTTCACCGGCTTGCGCGGCGCGAGCTCGATGATCTCGGCGTACGGGTAGAAGCCCGCGCGCTCGACCTTGAGAAGGTGCCTGCCCGCCGGGACCTCGACGTGCTGGCCGCGCAGCTCGCCGTCGACGAAGACGCGCGCTCCCGCCGGCCGGACGTCGACGTCGAGCGACACCCGTTTCGCTCCGGTCAGCTCGGCGCGCGCCTGTTGCAGCTGCGGCGCGACGGCCTCGTCGGCGGTCAACCGCTGTTGCGGATCGAGCCGCACGGCGAGCGCGAACAACTCCCGCGCCGCCTTGTCCTCGCCGCTCATGTAGGTCGCGGTCGCATCGCGCAGTACAGCTTCGGCGTATTCGCGCGGACCGACGGCGGGCAGGCCTTTCTCGAACTCCTGGACGGCGTGCTGATACTTCGCGGCCGCCTCCGGCCACCCTCTGGTGGCGGCGGCGTCGTCTGCTTCCTTCAAGAGATCGCGGCCGGCGTCGGCATGCTGCGCTTGCTCCGCGGTCGATTCGACGCGCAACGCGCGACCGAGGTCGACGACAGAGTACATCGGCGTGTGCTGCAGGACGCCCTCGAGGGCCTGGGCGACGCGGGCGGTCGGCGTTCGCGCGCCCTCGTCCATCGGGATCAGGAACGCCTGGACGCGGTGGCGCGGGCCGTCGTACTTGCCGGCGTGCTGCGCTTCGGGACTGTCGGACCCCGGGTGCATAGTCGAGGTCGCTTCGTCCGGCGGCTCGGAGTCGTTCGGTTGCGAGTCCTCCTGGGCGAACGCGGGCAGCGAACCGAGCAGCCAAAGGCACAGAAGGAGGCGCATGATTTCGGAATCCTAAGCGGCGAGGCGGGGGAAGGGCCATCCCCTCCACGGCGGACCCGTGCTATGACGCGCGGCTTCGCGGGATCGACAGATCCGTTGGATTCGAGGACACTTGGCCGAGGATGCCTGAACAGATGAGCATGTTTGCTGGAGGGGAGGGCCCGGGGAAGAAGCGCCGGAAAGGCCGGAAAGGGCGTGGTCCGCCCGGCGGCGGCGGCGGGGCGGGAGCGCCGCCGTCCGATGTCGACACGCCGCTCGCGGAAGAGGCGCGGCGGCGGTACCTGAACTACGCGCTCAGCGTGATCACCTCGCGCGCGCTGCCCGACGTGCGCGACGGGCTCAAGCCGGTGCAGCGGCGGATCATCTACGGGATGTTCCACGACCACCGGCTGACGCACGACGCGAAGTACCAGAAGTGCGCCAAGGTCGTGGGGACGATCATGGGCCAGTACCACCCGCACGGCGACGTCGCCATCTACGACGCGCTGGTGCGGATGGCCCAGGATTTTTCCTTGCGCTACCCGCTGGTCGACGGCCACGGGAACTTCGGTTCGCTCGACGGGGATGCCGCCGCCGCGATGCGCTATACCGAGTGCCGCCTCGCAGGGCTCGCCGCGGAGTTGGTCGGCGAGCTGGCCAAGCGGACCATCGACTACCGACCGAACTACGACGGGACGCAGTTCGAGCCGATCGTCATTCCCGCGCGGCTGCCGCAGCTGCTGATGAACGGCACCACCGGGATCGCCGTGGGCATGGCGACGAACATCCCGCCGCACAACCTGAACGAGGTGTGCGACGCGTTGATCGCGCTGTCGAAGCACAAGGAGCTGCAGACCAAGGACCTGCTCAAGTTCGTGAAAGGCCCGGATTTCCCGACCGGCGGACAGATCCTGAATTCCAAGACCGAGCTCAAGGCGATCTACGAGACCGGCCAGGGCAGCATCCGGGTGCGGGGCGAATTCAAGCTCGAGGATCTGCCGCGGGGCGGAAAGCAGGTCGTCGTGACCTCGATTCCCTACACGGTCAACAAGGCGAATCTGGTCATGAAATTCGGCGACCTCGTGCGCGAGCGGAAGCTGACACCGCTGGTCGACGTGCGCGACGAGAGCACCAAGGACGTGCGCATCGTTCTCGAGATCAAGCGCGACTCCGATCCCGAGCTGGTGATGGCGTACCTCTACAAGCACACGCCGCTGCAGACCAACTTCGGGGTCAACCTGACTTGTCTGGTTCCGACAGACAACGTCGAGGTCGGCGCGCCGAAGCGGCTCGATTTGAAGGCGATCCTGCGGCACTTCCTCGACTTCCGCTTCGACGTCGTGACGCGGCGGTTCGGGTTCGACCTGAAGGAAGTCCAGAAGCGGCTGCACATCCTCGAAGGGTTCGAGAAGGTCTACGACGCGCTCGACGAGATGATCAAGATCATCCGCAAGAGCGACGGCAAGCAGGACGCGGCGGAGAAAGTGAAGAAGCGGTTCAAGATCGACGACGAGCAGGCCGACGCGATCCTCGAGATGAAGGTCTACCGGCTGGCGCGGCTGGAGATCCTCGTCATCGAGAAGGAGGCGAAGGAGAAACGCGCGGAGCAGCGGCGGCTGAAAGAGCTGCTCGGGAGCGACAAGCTGCGCTGGGGCGTGGTGCGGGACGAGATCGCCGAGATCCAGAAGGCGTACGGCGACGACCGGCGGACGCGGATCGGCGGCGCGGGGTCGCAGGAGCTCGAGTACAGCGAGGAAGCGTTCATCAGCGACGAGGACGCGCACGTGATCCTCACCCGCGACGGGTGGATCAAGCGGGTGCGCGAGATCAAGGACCCGACGCAGACGCGCGTCCGCGAGGGCGACGAAGTGGCGTTCGTGCTCGCCGGATCGCTCAAGAGCAACCTCGTCCTGTTCAGCAATTTCGGCACCGCGTACGTGACGCGGTTCAACGACATCCCGCCCTCTACCGGTTACGGCGATCCGGTGCAGAAGCTCTTCAAGTTCGACGACAACGAGCGCGTGGTCGGCGCGCTGTCGCTCGATCCGCGTCTCGAGCGTCCGGAGAAGATGTTCGCGATCTCGCGCAAGGGTTACGGCTTGCGTTTCGCTCTAGCTCCGCACACCGAGTTGTCGACGCGCGCGGGACGGCGATTCGCGCGGCCGGGCAAGGACGACGCGCTCCTCGGCGTGGTCTCGGTGCACGATCGCGATCGGGTCGCGGTGGTGACCGAGCAGACGCACTGGCTGGTGACGAAGGCGAGCGAAGTCAACGAGCTCGCCGGTCCCGGCCGCGGCGTGACGGTGATCAAGGTCACCGGCGACGACCGCGTGGTTGCATTCCTCTGCACCAGCGAAAGGAAGGCCGCGATTCCGCTCGAAACCGTGAAGGGACGCAAGCTCGAATTGACGGCGTTCGGCCACGACGCGGGCGACCGCGGCGGCCGTGGACGGCAGATGGTGAAGAAAGACAAGCTGAAGGCGCCGTCGCTGCCGCCGGTTTACGTCGCGCTCCCTGAACAGGAGAAGAAATAATGGCGGTGCGCAAGACCCGGTACAGCGCGGCCGACATCCAGGTGCTGGAGGGGCTCGAGCCGGTCCGCAAGCGGCCGGCGATGTACATCGGGGGCACCGACGCGACCGGGTACCACCATCTGCTCTGGGAGATCCTCGACAACTCGGTCGACGAGGTGATCAACGGGTACGCCGCGCGCATCGAGGTGACGCTGCACAAGGACGGCAAGACGGTGACCGTCGCCGACGACGGGCGCGGGATTCCGGTCGACGTGATGCCGAAGTACAAGAAGCCGGCGCTGGAAATTATACTTACTACACTTCATAGCGGCGGCAAGTTCGAGCAGGGAAATTACATCCACTCCGGCGGCCTGCACGGCGTCGGGTCGAGCGTCGTCAACGCGCTCTCGTCGAGCCTGATCGCGCGGGTCAAGCGCGACGGCAAGAAATACGTTCAGACGTTCGCGAAGGGGCTGGCGACGTCGAAACTGAAGACCGAGGGCAACGCCCGTGGAACCGGGACGACGGTGACGTTCACGCCCGACGCCGAGATCTTCGGGCTCAAAGCCCGATGGGACCCGGCGCTGATCCGCGATCGGCTGGAAGCGAAGAGCTATCTGCACCGCGGGATGACGGTCGTCTTTCGCGACGAGACGCAGAGTCCGGCGGTCGAGGACACGTTCCAGCACGACGGCGGCATCGCCGAGTACCTCGCCAAGGTCGTCGCGCAGCGTGGGAAGAACACCGTGCCGGCCGGGCAGAAACTGGCGCCGGTCGAAGCGCCGGCGGAGCCGATCGCGACGACCGAGGAGGGCCTGCCCGAAGAGGTGACCGCGCAAGGCGGCGAGATTCCGACCGTCCCGCCGGTCGCGCCGCTCGCGATTCCACCCGGCGCGCTGTTCTACAAGACGAGCGACGGCGAAGTGCGGCTCGAGGTCGCGCTGGTCTGGACCGAGGCCACCGACGAGCACCTGCGCAGCTACGTCAACGGGATTCCGACGCCGCAGGGCGGGACGCACGAGGCCGGCTTGCGCGGCGGCATCGTCAAGGCGGTGCGCAACTACATCGAGACGCACGCGCTGGCGCCGAAGGGCGTGACGTTGACCGCCGAGGATATTCGCGAAGGTATAGTAGCCATACTTTCGTCTTACGTGGTCGATCCGCAGTTCCAGGGGCAGACGAAAGGACGCTTGAACAACCCCGAAGTGGCGGCGCAGGTCGACGGCGTGGTGAGGCCCGCGCTCGAGAAGTGGCTCAACGAGAACAAGACCGTCGCCGAGCCGATCATCGCCCGGATCATCCTCGCCGCGCGCGCGCGGGAAGCGTCGCGAGCAGCTGCGCAGCAGGTGACGCGGAAGACGGCGGTGTCGCACCGGCTCAACCTGCCGGGCAAGCTCGCCGACTGCGCGTCGACCAATCCGCTCGAGAGCGAGCTGTTCATCGTCGAGGGCGATTCGGCAGGCGGCTCCGCCAAGCAGGGACGCGATCGGCGGACGCAGGCGATCCTGCCGCTGCGCGGGAAAGTCCTCAACGCGGAGCAGGCCTCGACCGAAAAGGTCGGTCAAAACAAGGAGTTGCAGGACATCGTCTCGGCGCTGGGCACCGGCATCGGCGAGGACTTCAAGGCCGCGAATCTTCGCTACGGGAAGATCTTTCTCTTGATGGACGCCGATTCCGATGGCCATCACATTTCGACGCTGCTGCTGACGTTCTTCTACCGGCACATGCGCGATCTGATCAAAAGCGGGCACGTCTTTCTCGCGCAGCCGCCGCTGTACAAGATCGAGATCGGCAAGGACACCTACTGGGCGCTCGACGACGCCGACCGCGAGAAGATCCTCGCTGAAAAAGGGAAGGGCAACGCGAAGCCGAACATCATGCGCTTCAAGGGTCTGGGCGAGATGACCGCCGACGAGCTGAAGAGCACCACGCTCGACCCGCGCAAGCGGATTGCGCTGAAAGTGACGATTCCGGAGGACCAGGCTTTGATGACCGAGCAGACGATCAACGATCTCCTCGGCAAGGACGTGAGCGCGCGCTTCCGCTTCATCATGGAGCGCGCCGCGGAGGTTCGCGACCTCGATGTCTGAAGGATTCCGCCGCGATCTCGAGCTGGCGCCGGGAGGCGGGTTCCGGCTGCGGCGGAGGCTGTCGGCGCGGATCTTCTCGGCGCTGCTCGCGTTCGCGGCGATCGCCTGGGGCGCCTTCGACCTCTCGATCGGCTATCGATTCGTCGGAGCGGCGACGATCGCGCTGGCGGTCGCGTTCGTGGTGCAGCTGGTGTGGGCGGAGCTCGATTCGTGGCGCTTCGAGGATGCCGAGCTGCGATCGCGGCGCCTGCGGTTGCCGGCGCGGAAGATCCGCGGCGTGCAGGTCGAGTTCGTCAAGGGCCGGGCGCGCGCGTGGGTCGAGCTGCGCGACGGCGGCCAGGTCGCGCTCGTCGAGGGCGACGAGGCGGAAGTGCGGCGGATCGCGGATCGGCTCTCGGGGATGATCGCTTCGCGGCCGGAGGTCCTGCACTGATGGCGCTGTACGTGCGGCAGCTCAAGGTCGGGCCGATGGAGAATTTCGTCTATCTCGTGGGCGCACCGGACGCTCGCGAGACCGCGATCGTCGATCCGGCGTGGGACGTGGGCGCAGCCGCGCGCGCTGCGGAGGAAGATGGGCGAGCGTTGACCCATGCGCTGGTGAGTCATCATCATTTCGATCATGTGAATGGCTTGCCCGACGTGCTCGCGCGGGGCGGGATTCGCGTCTACGTCCACGGCGCCGACCTGCCGAAGCTCGCGCCGGAATTGCAAGGCGAGGTGACGTCGGTCGGGGCCGGCGACGCGGTCGACGTCGGGCCTTTGCAAGTGCGCGCGTTCCACACGCCGGGCCACACGCCGGGGTCGACGTGCTGGCACGCGGGAGATTCCCTGTTCGCGGGTGACACCGTCTTCGTGAACGCCTGCGGGCGGTGCGATCTCGCGGGAGGCGATCCGGAGGAGATGTTCAACAGTCTGCGGCGCGTCGCGGAATTGCCGGCGGACGTGACGCTCTATCCGGGGCACGATTACGGAGACGTGCCGGTGTCGACGATCGCGCGCGAGAAAGAGCGCAACCCGTACTTCCAGAAGCTCGCTTCGCTGCAAGATTTCGTCAGCTATCGGATGCGCCCGCGGAAGTGAATCGGAGCCCTTCAGGGCCGGCCTCCCTGGAAGGGCCAGACACTAAAGTTGTGCCGAGGTCAGCCAGCGTTTGTTCTGCTCCGTCCCGTCGAACTGCCCGGTCGTCTTGAACTGCTCCCACTTGCCGTCTTTCGCTTGCCGCGCGGTCTTTGCGAGCAGCTTCTTCCGCTCGTCGTCCGGCATCGGCTTGAACGTCGTCCCCAGCCAGAGCGCCTGTTCGAGCACACCGATGCTGTCGCAGCCGGTGATGGTCACGCTCACGCCAGGGACGCTCATCGCGTAGCGGAGGCATTCCAGCGCGCTCGCCGCGCCGCTCTCCAGAATCAGGCCCGCGCCCATCGACTTCATCCCGAGTACGGCGATTCCCTCTTTCACGGCGAGCGGAATGATTTCTTTCTCGAAGCTTCGATAGTGCGCGTCGAGCACGTTCACCGGCATCTGCACGGTGTCGAAGTGCACGCCGTGATCGCGCGCGGTCTCGATCATCTTCCGGTGGATCCGCGGATCCTTGTGGCCGGTGAAACCGATGAACCGCAGCTTCCCGGCTTTCTTCGCCTCCAGCAGCGCCTCGATGCAGCCGCCCGACGTGATGCAGCGATCGGGATCGTCGTCGCGGATCACCTCGTGGATCTGGACCAGATCGATCACGTCGGTTTGCAGTCGCTTCAGCGACTGCTCGAGCTGCTGACGCGCGCTCTGGGCGGTGCGGCCGTCGAGCTTGGTCATCACGAACGCCTTCGCGCGATACCCGTCGCGGAGCGCCTTGCCCATCCGCTCTTCGGACTTGCCCTCGTTGTAGTCCCAGCAGTTGTCGAGGAAGTTCATCCCGTGATCGAGCGCCGTGCGCACGATCCGAACGCTCTCTTTCTCGTCCTTCGGCAGGCCGAGGTGGTACCCGCCGAGGCCGAGGATCGAGACGCGCACTCCGGTCTTGCCCAGCTCGCGGGTGTGCATCGTCGGGCCTGCCGCCACCTCGTAGGTTCCCTGCGGAACATTGCCGCTCGGCGCTCCGCGTGCCTGCTTTTCCTTGTCGGCCATGGCCCGAAGCTAGATCGCGAGCGCGGCTTTTCGAAGGGCGCCGGCCGGATCGATGCTGATTACCGGACCGTGGCAGGTGAACAGCCGCTGCAGGCCGGG
>JAIVGS010000287.1 GCA_020201435.1 Myxococcales bacterium | reverse complement strand
CTTGCGCCCCGAGCTCGGCTGGGCGGTGCAGAGCGAGGCGGTGGCGACCGCGATCGCGCGCGTACCCCGGGCCATTCCGTCGGCGCAGCAGCCCACGCTGCGGTCGAAGTTCGCGAAGGCGTTGGGCCTCCGTCCGCCGCCCGAGCAACCCGCCTCGCGGGAGTTCGCGGTCCCCGGCGAAATCCTCCGGCTTCTCGAGGACGTCGGGAGCGCCCTCGAGGTGTTCGGCGGCGCATGGCGGTTGCGAAGCCGCGGCCGGATCACGACGCTTTCGACCTCGATGCCGTACTTCTGGGCGCATATCTTCGCCGACGTCGGAGACGATCGCTGGCTGGCGTGGAGTCACGGGCGCCAGGGCCGTCTCCTCTTCCTCGCGCTCGATTCGCCGACCGCGCTGAACCCCGGGACCGCGCGGATCGTGGCCCGCTCGTTCAGCGAGCTGCTCGAGCGATCGCTCGCGGAAGGTCCTCGTTACTTCGAGGCGCCGTCGTTCGAGCCCTACGGCACGCTCGCCGGCGAGCTCTAGGTCTTGAACAGCCCGCGCACGACGCTGGCGATCCCCAGCGCGCCGCCCGAGATCTCGTCGTGGAACGGCTGGAGCGCGAGGGCGAATTCGGGCGCGCTGGCGTAGCGGAGGTTGGGATCGATCTGCAGCCCGCGGTGGACGACGTCGGAGAGGCCGGGTGGAACGTCGGGCCGCAGCGACTCGACCCCGGCGATGCGGCCGTTGCGCAGCGCATCCTGCATCGCCTCGGCGGTCGCCCCCTGGATGACGCGCTGGTTGGTCAGGCACTCGTAGAGGATGGTGGCCGCGCCCCAGAGGTCGACCTGCGGGGTCAGCGGCTTGCGCTCGAGCTGCTCGGGCGCGAGGTAGGCGAGCTTGCCCCACAGCGTGCTGCCCTCGTCGTCGCCGCTGAGCGACCGCACTTTCGCGATGCCGAAGTCGCCGAGCTTGATCTCGCCGAGCCGCGAGATGAACAGGTTGGAGGGCGAGACGTCGCAATGGACGATATTGAGCGGCAGGCCGGTGGGACCTTTGGCCACGTGCGCGTACCCGAGGGCGTCGAGGGCGGCCATGGCGATGTGCACGGCGAAATTCACCGGCAGGAAGATCTTCCGCTCGCGGCAGCGGGCGAGGATCAGCGCGAGGTCGCGCCCGTCGACGTACTCCATCGCGAGGTAGTAGACCTCGCCGACGACGCCGGCCTCGAAGACCTCGACGACGTGGGGGTGCTTGAGCATCGCCGAGACGTCGGCCTCGCCGCAGAAGAGATCGACGGCTTCGGGATCGGTCGTCAGCCGCGGCGTCAGGCGCTTCAACGCGACGAGCTGGCCGGCGCGGGGGCCCTCGACGGCCTTAGCCTTGTAGACCTCGGCCATCCCGCCCCGGCCGAGGAGCTGGAGGATCTCGTATTTTCCGAAGCGCGGAGTCGTGGTCACGGACGCATCTGGTCGAGGATCTCGCGCCACTGCGGATCGGCCCGGAGCGAGGCGAGGTCGGGGTCCTTCTCCATCGCCTCGCGCTCCGAATAGTGACTGAGCGCGGCCATGCGCAGGTAGCGGAAAGCCAGGTCCCTGCGCTCCTGGAGCGCGTAGACGCAGGCCATGTTGTAGTACGCGTCGCCGAAGCGCGGGTCGGCCTCGAGCGAGCGCTTGTACCAGGCGAGGGCCTCGTCGAGGTCGCCGCGGGCGTAGAAGGTGACGCCGACGCCGTTGTAGGCCTCGGCGCGCTGCGGGTCCTTCTGTAATGCCTGCTCGAACCGGCCTCGCGCCCTCTCGAAATGGCCCTCCTGCAGAAAGGCCGCCCCTTCGACGAGCAGTTTCTGCGCCTCGATCTTCGGCGTGTTGCGCGCGTCGCGAGGGTCGTAGCCGGGCGGGTGGCGCGGCTCGCCGACCGGACGTCCGGGGATCTCGCCAGCTGCGACGGAATCGGTCGAAAGCTTCGTATTGAACGCGATCCTGGTGTTCGGAAGGGAGCGCGGCGACCGCGGCGGCTCGGTCTTCGAAAGGCGTTCCGCGGGGGCCGGCGGCGTCATCGCCATCGGGGGGCCGGGCCGCCGCAGCACCAGCGCATGGACCTCCTGCGCGCACGGCGCCCGGGTGTGCACGCCGCCGGTCAGCGTCCGCGTCACCAGGAGGACCGCGAGCGCGGTGTCGGGCACGGCGCCGCACTTCTCGGCGACGACGCACAACCGCACCTGCGCGCTCAGGCTGTCGTCGAGGAGCGTACCTTTCAGCAGCTCGGTCCCCGGCGGCACCGGGCACGGACCGCCCTGCTCGGCGAGGCGGCCAACCACCTTTCCGCCCTCGTCTTTCAGCTCGAGGCGGGCGCCGTTGGCGCTCCAGAGGCCGAGCGCATCGGCGGCCGCCAGCACGACGAGCAGGTGGGGAAACAGCACCTGTTCACTCTACGAAGCGGCCCGCCTCGGCGCAAATTGCAAGCGTTGACTTCGGCGAGTCCGGCTCCCCATACTCGGCGTCAGAGGAGGACGACGCAGGGCCTTTCTCGAACCTTCCCCTGCCTGGTTTGCGTGATGGGTAGCTGACCTCGTGCCCGATAGCTGTACATAGGGGTCCCGATTCTCCTGTGGTGTGCAAGCCCCCGCCGCGGCAACGCGGCCCTCGGGGAAGCCTGAAGCAGGAACCAGGGGTCCCACCTGCGATAGCGCAGGGCACCACCGAAGCTGTCCACACGGCCAAGGCGGGGGTTCTTTCCGAGGGCCGGCTCTGTTATGAGCCGGCTCTCGTTTTATGTCGTTGGACGCGGAAAAGCGGGAGCTGCGGGCGCTGGTGCGGGCGCGGATGCCGGCGCCCGGGAGCGAGGCGTTCGTCGCGGCGTCGGTGGCGGCGCAGCAGCGGCTTTTTCGGTCGGCGCTGGTTACCGACGCACGGGTGATCGCGTTGTACCGCGCACTGCCGTCAGAGTGCGGGACGGCGGCGCTGGCGGCTTTCCTGGAGGCGGCGGGTAAGGAGACCTGCTACCCGGTGGTCGTGCCGGGCGCGCGGTGTCTCGAATTTCGCCGTTCGGCGGGCGTGTTCGTTTCGGGCTCGCTCGGCGTCGAAGAGCCGACCGGGTCGCCGGTGCCGTTGTCGACGGTCGATTTGCTCGTCGTCCCGGCGATCGCCGTCGACGCGCGCGGCGCGCGGCTCGGGCGCGGCAAGGGCCACTACGACGCGACGCTCGCCGCCTGCGCCGGTTTTCCTGTCGCACTGGTCTTCGAATCTCAGCTTGTGCCTTCGGTTCCGCTGGGCGAGCATGATCGACCGGTGCGGGCCATCTGCACCGAGACGCAACTCTTGCTCGTATGAAGATCCTCTTCGTCGGCGACATCGTCGGAAAGCCCGGACGCGCGGCGGTGCGCCATTTCGTGCCGGTGCTGCGGGAGCGATTTTCGCTCGATCTCTGCATCGGCAACTCGGAGAACTCGGCGGGCGGCGCGGGGATCACCGGCGAGTCGGCGGACGAATTGCTCGAGTCGCTCGACCTGTTGACGAGCGGCAACCACACCTGGGCGAAGCGGGAGATCGGCGGATATCTCGAGCGGCCCGGCGTGCGGCAGCTGCGGCCGGCGAACTATCCGGGCGACGCGCCGGGACGGGGAGACGCCGTCATCGAGGCGCGGTCGGGCGCGCGGCTGGGCGTGATCAATCTCGAAGGGCGCGTGTTCATGAAGCCGCTCGAGGATCCGTTTCGGACCGCCGAACGGCTGGTCGCGCAGATGCACGCCGACGGGGTGCGATGCATCCTCGTCGACATGCATTGCGAGGCGACCAGCGAGAAGAACGCGATGGGACACTTTCTCGACGGCCGGGTGAGCGCGGTCCTCGGCTCGCACACGCACATCCAGACCGCCGACGAGCGGGTGCTGCGCGGAGGGACGGCGTTCATCACCGACGTCGGGATGTGCGGGCCGTGGGACAGCGTGATCGGCCTGCGCAAGGAGTCGGCGATCGAGCGGTTTCTGACGCAGCGGCCGTCGTCGTTCGATATCGCGCAGGGGGACGTGCGGCTGCAGGGGGCGATCGTCGAGATCGACGAGGCCACCGGCCGCGGGCGCAGCATCGTCCGGGTGCAGGAGAAGATGCCGGAATGATGAAGCCGGAAGAGCAGCTCGCGGAGGTGACCCGCGGGGCCGTCGACGTGCATACCCGCGAGGACCTGCTGCGCAAGTTGACCGCTTCGGTGGAAAAAGGCGTCCCCTTGCGCGTGAAGATGGGGTTCGACCCGACCGCGCCGGACCTGCATCTCGGTCATACCGTTCCGCTCGAGCGGATGCGGCGGTTCCAGGATCTCGGCCACACGGTCATCTTCCTGATCGGCGATTTCACGGGGATGATCGGCGATCCGACCGGGCGGAACGCGACGCGGCCGCCGCTGTCCGAGGAGCAGATCGCGGCGAACGCGGAGACGTACAAGAAGCAGGTCTTCAAGATCCTCGATCGGGAGAAGACCGAAGTGCGCTTCAATTCCGAGTGGCTGACGCCGCTCGGGTCGGCCGGGTTGATCAAGCTCGCCGCGAAGTACACGCTCGCGCGGATGCTCGAGCGCGAGGATTTCAAGAAAAGGTGGGTCGGCGAGATTCCGATCGCGCTGCACGAGCTGTTGTATCCGCTCGCGCAGGGGTACGACTCGGTCGCATTGAAGGCCGACGTCGAGCTCGGCTCTTCGGACCAGCTGTTCAACCTGCTGGTCGGGCGGCAGCTGCAGAAGGAATACGGTCAATCGCCGCAGGTCTGTTTGACGGGACCGCTGCTCGAGGGGATCGACGCTCGCGTCGTCGACGGAAAGGTCGTCGGCGACAAGATGAGCAAGTCGCTCGGCAATTACGTCGGGATCGACGAGCCGGCGTCGGAGCAGTACGGGAAGCTGATGAGCATCTCCGACGGGCTCATGTGGCGGTATTACGAATTGCTCTCGCGCCGGCCGCTGACCGAGATCGCCGCGCTGCGGAACGGGCATCCGAAGCAGGCGAAGAGCGAGCTGGCGAAGGAGATCGTCGCCCGCTATCACGGGCCGGAAGCGGCGGCGTTGGCGGAGCAGCAGTTCGAGCAGGTCCACGCGCGGCGCGAAGTGCCGGACGAGATCGAGGAGCGCAGCGTGTCTTTGGAGGGTGCGGAGAGCGTGCCGCTGGCGAAGACGCTGGCGCAGCTCGGCCTGGCGTCGTCCGGCGGCGAGGCGCGCCGGTTGATCGCGCAGGGCGGCGTCAGCGTCGAGGGCGAGCGCGTGTCGGACCCGAACGCGCGGCTGCCCGCGGGCGTGCATCTGCTGAAAGTGGGAAAGCGAAAGTTCACGCGCGTCAGCGTGAAATGACCGCGGCGCCGCGGTTGGCCGTGGCGGCGCTTCTGATCGTCATCGGCTTGTATGCGGCGGTCGCGGCGTACGTGGCGCTGAACGAGCGCTCGTTCATCTTTCCGGCGCCGCCGCGCGGACGGGCGCCGGCCCACGCGGAACGACTCGTTTCGCTGCTGTCGGGTCAATACTTCGTGTATTTACCGGGCGATCCGGTCGTGGTGCATTTTCACGGCAACGGCGAGGACCTGGCCGACGGCGGCGGGATGATCGACCTGTACCGTTCGTTCGGCGCCGGAGTGCTGGCGGTGGAATATCCCGGCTATGGCTCGTCGCCCGGCGTCGCGTCGGAAAGAAGCTTGTATGCCGGCGCCGAGGCCGCGCTGCGCTGGCTGCGCGACGAGCAGCACGTCGAGAACGTGGTTCTCTCCGGTCAATCGCTGGGCAGCGGCGTCGCGGTCGAGATGGCGAGCCGCGGGTACGGCTCGCGGATGATCCTGATCTCGCCGTTCACGTCGATGGCGAGCCTCGGACAGCGGCTGTTCCCCTGGCTGCCGGGGGCGTTGCTGGTGCGCGATCGCTTCGATACCCTGGCGAAAGCGCCGCGCGTCCGCGGGCCGGTGTTGATCGTTCACGGCACTCGGGACGAGCTGGTCCCGTTCTCGATGGGCGAGCAGCTCGTCCACGCCTTTCCGCACTCGGCGCTGCGGCCGATTCCGGGTGGGCAACACAACGATCTTCTCTGGTTGCATGCGCCGGAGATGCGGGCTGCAATCGCCCCATTTCTCGGGAGCCGTCCATGATTGCCCTGCTGCTCGCGCTGGCCGTCACCGAAGGCGATGTGACCGTGCGCGATTTCCGTTTCGCATCCGGCGCGGCGATGCCGTCGTTGCGGCTGCATTACCGGACGATCGGGTCGCCGGAGTCGCCGGCGGTGCTCGTCCTGCATGGAACGACCGGCAGCGGCGCGCAGTTTCTGGGCGATTCGTTCGCCGGCGCGCTGTTCGGGCCCGGGCAACTGCTCTCGCGGTATTTCATCGTCCTGCCCGACGACATCGGGCACGGCGGGTCCTCGAAGCCGAGCGACGGCCTGCGAGGGCGATTCCCGCGCTACGGGTATGGCGACATGGTCGCCGCCGAGAGAGCCGTGCTCGATCATCTCGGCGTGAAGCATCTGAGGCTGATCGTCGGCACGTCGATGGGGTGCATGCACGCGTGGATGTGGCTCGAGAAGTGGCCGGAATTCGCCGACGCGGCGCTGCCGCTCGCGTGCCTGCCGGTGCAGATCGCGGGGCGGAACCGGATGCTGCGGGAGATGGCGGTCTCCGCGATTCGGGCAGACCCGGCGTTTCGGGGCGGCGATTACACGTCGCCGCCGCTGGCCGGCCTGCGCGGCGCGCTCGAGGTGCTCTTTTTCATGACCTCGTCGCCGCTGGTGCAGCAGTCGCAGGCGCCGACCCGCGACGCGGCCGACAAGCTCGCCGCCGAGTGGATGGCGAAACGGCTTGCGACGGCGGAGGCGAACGATTTCATCTACGCGTTCGAATCGTCGCGCGATTACGACCCGTCGGCCGATCTGGAAAAGATTCAGGCCGCGGTCACCGCGGTCAATTCCGCGGACGACCAGGTCAACCCGCCCGAGCTCGGGATTCTCGAGCGGGAGCTCAAACGGGTCAAACCGGGCAAAGCGGTGGTCCTGCCGATCGGCCCGCAAACGCGCGGGCATGGCACGCACACCAACGCAGCCGCCTGGAAGGGTGAGCTCTCCGCTCTCCTCGACAGGTCCGCGGGTTCGCGAGAACAGTAGACGTGCTAACATCGGGGGACGGATGATCCGTCTCGTCGCCCTCGCGTTGGTTTGCGCTTGTGCGGTGGCGCCGCCGAAACCGCTGGGGGTCGGGACCGGATGGGCTGCCGGGCGCGTGATCTACGTCGGGAACGGGGTGACGCAAGTCCCTTCCCGGCTGCTGCATCCGCTGGCGCCGCTGGGCGGGACTCTTCTCGCCGCGCCACAGGAGCTGAACTCGATCGGCTTCTGCGTCGTCCGAAAGCCGCCACCGGAGGCCATCGAGATGGATTTCGTCTGGGAGCAGCCAAGCCGCCTGCGGGCGAAGTTCCGCAACGCCGGGCACGTCCTCGGCGATTTTACCGCCGATGTCGATGGAGACCACCTCGAGTGCTACACGCCGGACTGGATGGGCAACGAGATCGCGAACAGCCGCTGCCTGATCCACGAGATCCTGCGAAAGGCGACGGCATCGCCGGCGTTCGTCGGTGGTCTGGAAGCGACCCCGGCCGTCGATTCGCCGCCAGGTCCAGGCGAGAACGAGGATGGGCTGAGCGAAGACACGGCGGTGACCATCGCTCGCCCTGGGGACGAGATGGCCTGGCTGAGCGGTCGACGCTGTGCGGGCAACGGAACTTGGAAGGCCGACCAGCCGGCGCGGATCTCCAAAGGGTCGCCATGCTTCTTCGAGCAAGTCACGGCAACCTGCGCCACCTCGGGAAACAAGCGAGACTTCTACTTCCAGGGCTGCCACTGCAGCTATCGGAATCGATAGGTCGGCGCGAGAAAAAGACGACGCCCCGCGGTCGGCCATCGAAAGCCGGCGGCGGGGCGCCCTACCACGTGGCGCGCGCTCGATGCGCGCGCACTAAAAATTCCGGCAGCGACCTACTCTCCCACACGGAAACCGTGCAGTACCATCGGCTCTGGAGGGCTTAACTTCCGTGTTCGGGATGGGAACGGGTGGAACCCCTCCGATGTAGCCACCGGAAACCTTTTGCATATGCGCAAGCGTGTGTCGCGGGTCTTCGAAAGCCGCGCTCGACCCCGGCCTTCGCAAACCGGGAATGGAACGATGAAGAGAAGAACGACCAAGCCGCACGAGCGATTAGTATCGGTCAGCTGAGCGCATTGCTGCGCGTACACCTCCGACCTATCGACGTCGTCGTCTTCGACGGCTCTTCAGGGGGTTGCCCCCGGGAGGCCTAGTCTTGAGGTCTGCTTCCCGCTTAGATGCTTTCAGCGGTTATCAGATCCGGACACTGCTACCCAGCG
>JAIVGS010000286.1 GCA_020201435.1 Myxococcales bacterium | reverse complement strand
GCTGGTGGAGATACCGCGCGCCGTCGGCGCGGCCGGCGGTGCGCTGGCTGGGCTCCTCGTGGCGGCGGTCCTCGGACTGACCATCGCGATGGCGCCGCTCGGTCCCGGCGCGCAGCGTCCGGGATTTTCGGATCTACTGTGGAAACCGCTGCTTGCGTTGGTCGCCGGGCTCGCGCTGTGCGCCGCAATGGGTTGGGGTGGCGTCGGACTGCGGCGGGTCATTCGGCGGTGAGGTCGCGAGCAGCCACGCCCGCCGCGCGAAAGAGCCGGCGCGTCGTTGGCCTCGGCGATCAGGTGCACGTGGTTACCGAGAATGACGTAGTCGACCACGTGAAAGTCATCTCTTGTCGCCGCCTTGATGGCGGCGATTCACGCTTACCCGCTGCTCCGGACCGGTTCCGGACCGGTATCGGGTGACACCCGGTAGGTCGTTCCGGCCAGGTCGATTTCAAACGAGCCGTTTTCCTCGCGGAGCGCGCTCGCGAGCGAGAATTGGGTGCCGCGCGTGAGCCGGGCGCGTTCGCCGCGCACGCGGGCGTAGAGGGCGTCGTCGGCGCCGATCGAGAGCGATTCGATCTCGGCCCACTCGCCGGAGGCGAGCTGCGCCTGCGAGCCGTCGATGCGGCGGACGAAGAGCGCGGCGTCCTCGACGTCGAGGTAACCCCATTCCTTGCCGATGCGCGTCGCCCAGCGGCCGTTCGGCGCGCGGTGGATCCCCTGATGGAGCGCGGCGACGGTGCGCGCGTGCTCGATCGGTGTGCCGCGATGCCAGAACCGGCCCTCTTTGTCGAGGCGCAAGCCGCTGCTTTCACGCAGCTTTTCGAGGAGGGCTTCGTCCACGCACGGATTGTAATGACATGTCGGATGGACGGAGGAACTTCCGCGAGGCCGTCTGGATGGACCGGTGCGGGGGCCGTAGTCGTAGGTTGCGAAATTCCTAATGCAGCGTCGCGCGCTGCTCGGAGTCGACGCGGGTGAAGGTCAGGACCTCCTCCGACGACCCGGCGTCGACGCGGATCACGTCGCCCGGCCGGAAGTCGCCCTGCAGGACCTTGATCGCGAGCGGGTCGAGGACCATCCGCTGCAGCGCGCGCTTGAGCGGACGTGCGCCGTAGACCGGATCGTACCCGGCCTTTCCGACGGCGACCTTGGCGCGCTCGGTGAGGTCGAGCTTGAGCTGCCGGTCCGCGAGCAGCTTTCCGAGCCGCTTGAGCTGGATCTCGACGATGCGGGCGAGCTCGTCACGGCCGAGGCTGTGGAAGACGACCACCTCGTCGATGCGATTCAGGAGCTCCGGCCGCAGCTCGGTGCGGATGGCCTCGTTGACGCGCTTTTTCTCCTCTTCGTGGTCGCCGCCCGCGATGTGCTGCGAGCCGAGGTTCGAGGTCATGATCACGACCGTGTTGCGGAAGTCGACGGTGCGGCCCTGGCCGTCGGTCAGCCGGCCGTCGTCGAGGACCTGCAAGAGGACGTTGAACACGTCCCGGTGCGCCTTTTCGATCTCGTCGAAGAGGATCACCGAGTACGGCCGCCGCCGGACGGCTTCGGTGAGCTGGCCGCCCTCGTCGTAGCCGACGTACCCGGGAGGCGCGCCGATCAGCCGCGCCACCGAGTGCTTCTCCATGTACTCGCTCATGTCGAGCCGGACCATGGCGCTCTCGTCGTCGAAGAGGAACTCGGCAAGTGCGCGTGCCAACTCGGTTTTTCCGACGCCGGTCGGGCCGGCGAAGAGGAACGACCCGATCGGTCGATTGGGATCCTGCAGGCCGGACCGAGCGCGCCGGACGGCGTTCGAGACCGCGCGGACCGCTTCTTCCTGACCGACCACGCGCTGCTGCAGCCGCTCCTCCATGTGGACGAGCTTCTGCATCTCGGCCTCGAGCAGCTTGGAGACCGGGATGTGCGTCCACTTCGAGACCACCTCGGCGACGTCCTCGGCGTCGACCTCTTCCTTGAGCATGCTCTTCTGCTTCTGCAGCTCGGCGAGCTTCCTGTTCTGCGCGTCGAGCTCCTTCTGCAGCGCGGGCAACGTGCCGTACTTCAGCTCGGCCGCGAGGCCCAGGTCGCCCTTGCGCTCCGCGTCGGCCATCTTCTGGTTCGCTTCCTCGATCTTCTGCTTGGCGTCGCGGATCGACTGGATCGCCTTCTTCTCGTTCTCCCAGTGCGCCTTGAGGCCCGACATCTCTTCGTTCAAACGCGCGACTTCACGCTGGATTTCGTCGAGGCGACCCTTGCTCAACGGATCCGTCTCCTTCTTGAGCGCCTGCTCCTCGATCTGGAGCTGCATCAGCTTGCGGCGCACCTCGTCCATCTCGGCCGGCATCGAGTCGATCTCCATGCGCAGCCTGCTCGCCGCCTCGTCGATCAGATCGATCGCCTTGTCGGGCAGGAACCGGTCGCTGATGTAGCGGTTGCTCAGCGTCGCCGCGGCGACGATCGCGCTGTCCTGGATGCGGACGCCGTGGTGCACTTCGTAGCGCTCTTTCAGGCCGCGCAGGATCGAGATCGTGTCCTCGACGGAGGGCTCGCCGACCATCACCGGCTGGAAGCGCCGCTCGAGCGCGGGATCCTTCTCGATGTGCTTGCGGTACTCGTTGACGGTCGTCGCGCCGATGCAGTGCAGCTCGCCGCGGGCGAGAGCGGGCTTGAGCATGTTGCCCGCGTCCATCGCGCCCTCGGCCGCGCCCGCGCCGACGATCGTGTGCAATTCGTCAATGAAAAGAATGACTTGGCCTTCGCTCGCGGTGACTTCCTTGAGCACGGCCTTGAGGCGCTCCTCGAACTCGCCCCGGAATTTCGTGCCCGCGATGAGCTGGCCCATGTCGAGCGCGACGATGCGCTTGTCCTTGAGCCCTTCCGGCACGTCGCCGTCGACCACGCGGCGGGCGAGGCCTTCGACGATCGCGGTCTTGCCGACGCCGGGATCGCCGATCAGCACCGGGTTGTTCTTCGTGCGGCGGGAGAGGACCTGGATGACGCGGCGGATCTCCTCGTCGCGCCCGATGACCGGGTCGAGCTTTCCCTTGCGGGCGCGGTCGGTGAGATCGATCGCGTACTTCTCGAGGGCGCGGTACTGCGATTCCGGATCCTGCGAGGTGACGCGCTGCGACCCGCGCACCGACTGGAGGGCGGACGCGATCCGATCCCGCGTCGCGCCCGAGGCCTTGAGCGCCTCGAGCTTCTTTTCGCCGGCGAGCGCGAGCAGGATGTGCTCGGTCGAGACGTAGTCGTCCTTCATCTTCTCGGCTTCGGCCTCGGCCGCGTCGAGGACTTTCAACGTGCGGTTGGCGAGATGGCCCGACTCGCCGCCGTGTACTGAGGGAACCTTCTTCAGCTCGTCGTCGAGACGCTGCCGGACGAGACCGGGATCGGCCCCGACTCGTTGCAAGAGTGGAGGCACCAGACCGTCCTGCTGGCCGAGCAGAGCCAGGAGGACGTGCTCGGGCAGGATCTCCTGGTGATCGCGCTTGCGGGCGATCGCCTGTGCCTCCTGCAGGGCCTCCTGGGCCTTGACGGTGTACTTGTCGAGTTTCATGGGCACCAACGTAAGACAGCGCAGGCGCTTGGCAAGCGATGTGCATGTAGAGTGACGAGCGTGCTCGACGAGCTTCTTTCCCAGGCGCGCGCTGCCCTGAAGGCCGGCCAGGCGCACGAGGCGGTGCGGCTGTACAAGCGGGCGGAGCAGCTCTCGCCGCGCGATCCGGAGCTGCCGCACGAGCGTGGGCTGGCGCTGCTCGAGACCGGCGATGTCGGGCTCGCCGCGCAGGCGCAGGCCGAAGCGCTCGCGCTGGATCCGGAACACACCGGTGCGAGGGCGCAGCGCGCTGCCGCGCTCGAAGCGCTCGGCGACGACGAGGGCGCGGCGCGCGAGCTCGACGAGCTGCTGCACCGGATCGGCCCGCAGCCCGCATTGCAGGCGCGCTACATCGGTCTCGGCGAGTCGGCGCGGCGCGCTCGCGAACGCCGCCTGCTCGGCAACGCGGTGGCGCGGCTCGCGACGAGCCCGCTGACGACCGCGCTGGCGCGGACGATCGACGACCCGCTGACGTTCCGCGCCCCGTTCGCGGAGCTCCGCGGACACGCAGAGAACGGTGTGTTGGCACGGATGGAGTTCGTCTTCGAGTCGATGGACGCCTCGATGGGGCGCAACGATCTCACCTACGGCGGCTCGACCGAGGACATCCACGGCCGCAAGGTGCCTCTGGACGAGTTCTCGGCGGCCGGGATCGTCTTTTTCTCCGAGTCGCTCGGGATCGAGACGCTGCGCTCGCGGCGGCTGTTGTCGTTTCTCTTGACGCCCGAATGTGGTCTCGGCCCGCACAAGTTCGCCGGCTGCAAGGTCGGCTGGACCGTCTCGGGCGACGACGGCGCGCGGCGCTACGGGCTCTTCTCGGAAACCTGACGTTGTGACACCTGCACGTACAGCATGCGCAGGTCGAAGAGCATGTTGTCGAGGAAGCGGGATTCGTCGGCGGTCAGGTTGCCGCGGGTCTTTTCCTGCAGCATCGCGAGCAGGTCGATGCTCTGCTGGGCCATGGTGAAGTCGGGCTTGTCGCGCTTCTGGCCGGAGGTCGGGTCGGGCGCTTCGCCGAGGTGGACGATCACGCTCGAGCCCAACGAGAGCACGAGCGCGCTGAAGTCGAGGGTCGGCGCTTTCTGTTCGTCAGCCATGGCTCACCCCGCGTCGAACGCGAATTCCTGCAGTTGATAGCCGCGCTGGACGAGCAGCACCGCGCGGCCGCTCTTGCGCGCCTGCGACAGCGCCTTGCGGAAGTCCTTCAGCGTCTCGACCTCCGCGCTGTTGACCGCCAGCAGCAGGTCGCCGTGGCGCAGGCCGACCCGCGCCGCCTGCGAGCCGCGCTCGACGACCTTGATCGCCAGCACCGGCTTGCGCGTGTCGTAGCCGGCGGCACGGGCGTCGCGGGCGGACATCTCGGTGACGGCGATGCCGCTGCGCGATTCGAAGACGGCCTGGGCGCGTTCGGGCGTGAGCGGCGCGGCGGCGAGGGTCAGATCGGCGTGCTCCTTGCCGCGCACGATGCCGAGCGTGACCCGGGTCCCGACCGGGACGTCGCGGAGCAGGAACCGCAGCTCGTCGGCGTCGTGGACCGGCGTGCCGTCGACGCGCACGACGGTGTCGCCGCGCTTCAAGCCTGCCGACGCCGCCGGCGAGGCCTCGTCGACGGACGTGACCGCCGCGCCGGCTTGCTTCTCGACCGCCTCCGCGTCGAATCCCCACCAGGTGTCGGCGAGGCCGCCCGACTTCGCCAGCTCGCGCGCGACGCGGAGCGCGCGGTCGATCGGGATCGCGAAGCCGATCCCCTGGCCGGTGGCGAGCACGGCCGAGCAGACGCCGATCACGTTCCCGTCGGCGTTGAGCAACGGGCCGCCCGAGTTGCCGGGGTTGATCGACGCGTCGGTCTGGATGAAGTCGTAGTAGCTGCGGCCCTCGGCGTGGACCGGACGGTGCAGCGCGGAGACGACGCCGGCGCTGACGCTCTGGTTCAAGCCGAACGGGTTGCCGATGGCGATGGTCGGTTCGCCGAGCATCAGATCGGAAGAGCTGCCGAGCGGCGCGGCGGGGAACTTCTTGTCGCTCTCGATCTTGAGCACCGCCAGATCGCCGCCGGGATCGGTGCCGACGACCTTCGCGGTGTAGTCGGCCCCGTCCTCGAAGCTCACCTGGATGCGGCTGCCGCGGGCGACGACGTGGTAGTTCGTCAGCACGAACCCCGCGGAATCAAAGACGAATCCAGAGCCGAGCGAGGTTCGTACCTGGTCGCGGACGCGGCCGCCGCCGAAGAAGAGCGACCACGCCTCGTCGGCCGCGGCCGCGCGAACGACTTCCTGGGCGTTGATGTTGACGACGGCCGGACGGGCCCGCTCGACAGCGAGCACGAGCGGCGTGCGCCGCGCCGCGCTCGGACCGGTGGTCAGCGAAAGTGCGACAAGGAGGGCGAGCATGGGCAAGCCAAAAACATAGCGCGCCCCTGGCGGGCGCGACTACCGCGTCGGGCCGATGCCGTCGACGGAGGTGAACTCGGTCTCGACCGAACCCGCCTTTTCGGCCAGATCGTCGAGCGCCTTGAGGTGCCGGGCGTACTCTTTCTCGTCGAGCAGGCCGCGCTTGATGTAGCGCTCGACCACGCGGCGATCCAGGTATCGCAACGGGATTTCCTTTTCCTTCTCGGACACTTCGTGCTCCTTAAGCGGATTGGGGACACGTACCGGAGGTACATGTCCCCAGTCGATCGGGGCGGGCTTCTAGCACACCTTTTGTATATGGTACAGCGCGATGCTGCCACGCGGCGTGTATGCGATTGCCGACGGCTCGGCAGGCCGGCTGGTGCTCGACCTGGTAGCCGCGTTCGTACGCGGGGGAGCGGCGGTGGTCCAGCTGCGCTGGAAGGCCTCGAGCCTCAGCCCTCAGGCGTCAGGCCAATTGCTCGACCTCGCGCGCGCGGCGCGCCGGATCTGCGACCGGAAGGCTCTGTTTTTCGTCAACGATCGCCCGGACATAGCTCTATTGGCCGGCGCTGACGGAGTACACCTCGGGCAAGACGATCTGCCGTTGGCAGACGCGCGGAGGATCGTCGGACCAAAGATGATCATCGGGATTTCGACGCACTCGGATGCCGAGATCGATGCTGCGCAGGGCGCGGACTACATCGGCTTCGGGCCGATTTTCGTGACACACAGCAAGCCGGGAGCGCCGTTGCCGCCGCCCCATGGCATCGACGGCTTACGCAGGGCGGTGAAACGATCGAACGTGCCCGTGGTGGCGATAGGCGGAATTACTTCGAAAACGGCGGCCGACGTCTACGCGGCGGGGGCGCATTGCGTCGCCTCGATCGCCGACATCTGCAGCGCGCCGGATCCCGAGGCGGCAGTGCGTTCACTGAGGCCGGTGGCGGGTGGCCGGCAGCCGGTGGCCGGATGAAGCCCGTCATCGGCATCACCCCCGACGTCGGCGAGACGAGCGCGCGGCCGGGCCGGCCGCCGATGCCGCGGTACGAGCTGAAGATCGCGTATGCCGACGCGGTCCTCGCCGCCGGCGGGCTGCCGATCGTGCTCCCGTACAGCGATGACGAAAGCGCGCCCAAACAGGCGGTCGAGATCTGCGACGCGCTGGTCATCACCGGGGGCGCGTTCGACATCCCGCCCGAGCTGTACGGCGCGAAAGCGGCCGGGAAGCTCGGGCCGCTCAAGCGCGGACGGACGGCGTACGAGCACCGCGTCCTGCGAGCCGCGCTCGAGGCCGACCTGCCGGTGCTCGCGGTCTGCGGCGGAATGCAACTGCTCGCGGTCGAGGCGGGCGGGACGCTCTACCAGGACATCCGGGACGAGGTCGCGGGCGCGTTCGACCACGAGCAGAAGAGCGACCCGCGCGAGCCGGGGCACCCGGTCAGCGTCGTGGCGGGGAGCGCGCTGGAAGCGATCGTCGGCGCCCGCGAGATCCAGGTCAACTCGACGCACCACCAGGCGGTGAAGGATCCGGGGCGCGCCCGCGTCTGCGCGCTCGCCCCGGACAAGATCGTCGAGGCGATCGAGCTGCCGGGGAAATTCGCGCTCGGCGTGCAATGGCACCCCGAGCTTCTCGCGGGGCCGGAGCACCTCGCGCTCTATCGCGCGTTGGTCGATTGGGCGGCGAAATGAGCGCGCCCTCGGTCCTCGTCATCGCGGGTCTCGATCCGAGCGGGAACGCGGGGCTGCTCGCCGACGCCGAGGCGATCCGCGCGATGGGCGCGCGGCCGCTGTGCGTCGCGACCGCGCTGACCGTCCAGACCACGCGCGCGGTGAAGCGGTGGGAGCCGGTCGCGCCCGGGTTGGTCCAGGAAACGGCCCACGCGCTGCTCCTGGAAGAGAACGTCCGAGCCATCAAGATCGGCATGATCGGCGACGCCAGGATCGCGGAAGCAATCGGGAAATTGATCGGTCCGCGGCGGGATTTGCCGGTCATCGTCGACCCCGTGCTGCAGTCGTCGAGCGGGATGCTGCTGTTCAAGGGCAGGCTCGAGCAGGCGCGCGACGCGTATCTCGAGCTTGCGTCGCACGCGATGATCACGCCCAACCTGCTCGAGGCGGCAGCGCTGCTCGACCTGGCGAGGCAGCCGCAGGACGCCGCGGGGGTCGAAGCCGCCGCCAGGGCGCTGGTAGCCAAAGGTGTGAGGGCGGCGCTGGTGAAGGGAGGGCACCTCCCGGGTGAGCCGGTCGATGCGCTCGCGATGGGCAGCGCGGCGGAGCAGTTTCCGGGGACGAGGATTCCCGGGAAAGTGCGGGGCACCGGGTGCCGGCTGGCGTCGGCGCTGGCGGCGGGGCTCGCGCTGGAAAGGCCGATCCGGGACGCGGTGATCGGGG
>JAIVGS010000108.1 GCA_020201435.1 Myxococcales bacterium | reverse complement strand
GGAGCGGGTTTTTCAGGCGTGCCCGGGGCCGGCTCTTTCGAGGGCTCGGCCGGCAGCGGTGCGGGCGAGGGAGCGGCCGGCGACGCGCCGCTCTTGTCGAGCTCGGGCGGAGCATAACGTTGGCCGGGACGGATCACCCGTTCATCCGACGAGCCGGTGCCGCCGTTCTCGACCTTGTTCAATTCCTGGGTCACTCCGCGGCGCACCCGCGAGAGCGGGCCGAGCTTCTTCTCGTAGTCGATCTCAGCGGTGTATCCGGACTCGTCGCCGTAGAAGCGCTTCACGAACTCCGCGCGCTCGGCCATCTTGCGTTCGAAGATCCTCCGGTAATCGCCCTGGTCGCGGATGATGTAGGGCGTCAGGAACAAGAGCAGATTCGTCTTCGTCTTCTTGGTGCTCTCGTTGCGGAAGAGCCAGCCGAGCACCGGCAGCGAGCCGAGCACCGGCAGCTTCTTCACGTCGCGGATCGTGCGCTCCTGGATCAGGCCGCCGATCACCACCGTCTCCTGATCCTTCGCCACCACCGTCGTCTTCGCGGTGCGCTTCGACGTGGTCGGTCCGAGCTGCTTGTCGACGCTGGCGATCTCCTCGGTCTGCTCGTCGACCTCGAGGCGCACGTAGTCGCTCTCGTTGATCTGCGGCTTGATCCGCAGCCGCAGCTCGACGTTCTGCCGCTGGATCGGCGCGTAGAGCGAGCCGAGCCCGCCGAGGCCCAGCAGCGACGAGCTCAGCGGGTTGGTGGCGGTCCCGGTGTTGGTTCCGGTCGTCGTCGTCGAGGCGAGCGAGGAGAGCCCGCTCAGCTGCGGCGCGTACCCGGCCTGGAACGGGACGTTCTGCCCGACGGTGATCTCGCCCTCGGTGTTGTCGGTCATGATCACGTGCGGCGTGGAGATGACATTGACGTCGCTCGAGCTCTGCAGGGCGTTGAGCACGATGCCGAACGACGGCAGCGAAACGCTGGTTCCCGGCACGGTGATCTGCGGCCCCTGGATGCCGGCGAGGAATCCGGACAGACCCGCGAGCCCCGCGACGCCGCCGAGCGACGACAGCCCGCCGAGCTCGCTGCCGAAGACGAGCGGGGCGGGCCCTTGGGCGCCGCGGAAGCTGACGTTGTTGACCACGGTGCCGCCGTGCGCCGAGACGCCGATGTCGGTGTCGTTCTCGAGGTTGACTTCCATGATCACCGCCTCGACGAACACCTGCCGGCGGCGGATGTCGAGCCGCTCGACCACCTTCACCAGATTTCGATAGTCCGACTGGCTGGCGATCACCACGAGCGAATTCGTGTTCTTGTCGGCGGTTATTTTGACCTGCCCGCTGAACAGGTCGGCGGTGGCGGCGCCGGAGGGGACCGCCGCGGCGGGAACGGTCGGCCCGGGTCCGCTGCGCTTGGCGGTGGTGCTGGACAGGCCCTGCGCCAGCGCCTGCAGCGTCGAGGCGACTTCTTCGGCCTTCGCGTTCTCGAGGTAGTAGACGTGGACGCCGCCTTCGCTGGAAGGCACGTCGAGCTGCTTGATCAGCTCCATCACCCGGGCGAACGACTTCCCTCCCGCGATCACGATCAACTTGTTGGTCCGCTCTTCAGGAATGATCTTGCTGACCTGCAAGGGCCCGGTGGATCCGGTCGCGGGCTGTCCCGGCTGCTGCACCGGCACCGGCATCCCCGGCTGCTGCGCCGGCTCGATCACGCCGATCGCGCGCGCGGAGCCCGGCTTTCCCGCCGTGCTGCTCTGCGCCTGGAAGATCTCGGTGAGCTTCTGCGCCAGCTCCTGGGCGCCGGCGTATAGCACCGGCACGATGTGGATCTCTTCCGATCCGCCCGGCTGATCGAGCTGATCGACGAGCTTCTCCAGCCGCCGCATGTTGAGGCCGAGGTCGCTGATGATCAGGGTGTCCGGCGGAAAGATCTGGAAGTCCGAATCGCGCGACGTGAACTGGTTGAGCACGTTGCGCATCTGATCGGCTTCGACGTAATGCAGCTTGAACAGCTTGGTGACCATCTGCTCCGTGGCCGGCGCCTCCTGTCCGGGCTCGACGTAGAGCGGCACGTTGGCGCGCGACGACTGCTTCTTTTCCACCAGCTTCCAGTACTTGCCGACCGGATAGACGGCCCAGTTGTTGGCGTCGAGCGCGGCGACGAAGACGTTCCACACCTCGTCGGCGGGGATCGGCGAGTTGGAGAGGATGGTGATCTTTCCCGAGACGCGCTCGGGGAGGATGAAGTTGCGCTGGGTGAACTGGCTGACGAACTGGATCACCTCGGCGAGATCGCGCTTGTCGAACGACATCACCACCGTCTTCGCGTTGTTGTGGATCTCCTTCTTGTCGACCGGAGCGGTGTTGGGCGGCTCGACGGTCGCGGTCGCCGTCGGCGCCGGCGGCGGTTGGACCGGCGTCTGCGGAGCGATCGAGTTCCTGTAGGGCGGCGCCACCGCCCGCGCCGGCGGAGGCGGGGTCGGGTGCTGCTGCTGCACCGGACCCGGCACCGGCGGCCGCGGCGTCGGCGTCGGCGTCGTCACGCCGGGCTTCATCAGCACGCCGCGGTTCGGCGGCGGCACCTTCCTGGGGCCGCGCTGCGGCGGCCGAACGTCTGCCCCGGTCTCCGCGTCCTGCTGCGCGTGCAGCGGCAGCGCGAGCGTGAAAGCTGCGACGAGCGCGAGCGTGCGCATGGCGGGTTGTGATCTCCTGGCGGTCACTCGATGGAGTACGACTTGCGAAGCGTCTCGCCGCGGCGCTCGAGCTCGATCTCGATGCGGCTGGCGTCGCGCAGCTTCTGGTAGATCTCCAGCGCCTTGTCCGGGCTGTTCATCTCGTAGCCGTTGATCCGCCGGATCACGTCGCCGTTCTGGATTCCGATCTTCGCGTACAGGCTGTCGGGCACGATCGAAAAGAGCTTGAAGCCGTTGGCGACGCCGTTCTTGAACGAGGGCACGATGCGCGCCTTGGTGGCGAGGTCGGAGAGGTTGGTGAGCGCGTTGTTGATCTCGCTCTTCGCCACCACGTACTGGTTCTCCGACAGCTGCTTCACGCCCTCGCCGCCGCCGGGAGCGGCCGCGCCCGGGGGAGGAGGCACCGGCGAGATGCCGATGTTGGGCGGCGCCGCGGCGCTGTTGTCGATGTACTCGTTGATGCCGTTGTTGTCGATCAGCACGCGCTCCTTCTCGACCGCGTAGATGCGCGCGCCCTGGTACTTGTCGCCGATGGCGTAGACCTGGGTCTCGTTCAGATCGGTATTGGTGATCTGGCAGAGCGAATATCGCCGCGGATCGGCGATCGCGGTCCCGACCAGCGTGCCGCGCAGCGAAGAGCGGACCGGCACCGGGTTCCAGCCGGTGCGCGGCTGCTCCGCGGCGGTGTCGGCTCCCCCGGCGACGGGCTTCGGCAGCGGGACGTCGAACAGCTTCGCGACCTTGTCGGCGTCGAGCTCGGTGTGCTGCGCCATCGCCGGCTGCGGCGCGGACGCAACCTGTTGCACCAGCGATGGTTTGGGAGCGATCGCCGTCGCCGCGAGCGTGTTCACCGTGCGCGCGGCGAGGTACGCGCCGATCAGCACCGCGGCGAGGTTGAGCGCCCACGAATAACGCTGGAGGACGAGCTCCATGGGAGAAGGAAACAGCAAGGGTTGTGCCAGTTATTTCGCCGGTTTTCGGCCACCGGCTACCCGCTACCGCCCAACGGAAGGACAAAATGTCACTGCCGACGGCAGGGCGATTGCCAGGATGTCCAGCGAGCCGGTGGCCGGTAGTCGGTGGCCGGTAGCCGTCATTCCTTATCGAGCTTCCTGTAGATCGTCCTCGCTGCGATGCCGAGCAGTTGCGCGGCGAGGTTCTTGTCGCCCTTGGTGTGGCGCAGGGTTTCGCGGATCACGCGCAGCTCGATCTCTTCCATCGGCGTTCCGAGCGGCACGGTGAGCATCCGGCCTTCGCCGGCGCCGGCGAGCCCGGCCGCGCGCGCCGCGCCGCCGGTTCGAACCGATTCGGGCAGGTCGTCGACCCCGATCTCCGATCCGCGCGAGAGCACGACCGCGCGTTCGATCGCGTGCTCGAGCTCGCGCACGTTTCCCGGCCATGGATACGCCTCGAGCGCCGCGAGCGCCTCGCGGGTCAGCCCGCGGATCGGCTTGCCGTTCTTCGCCGCGTAGCGCGCGATGAAGTGATCGGCGAGCAGCGGCACGTCCTCGACGCGATCGCGCAGCGGCGGCAGCACGACCTGGATCACGTTCAACCGGTAGAAGAGATCCTCGCGGAACTTGTTCTCCCGCACCCGCGCGGCGAGATCCTGGTTGGTCGCGGCGACCACGCGGCAATCGACCTTGATCGTGCCGGTGCCGCCGAGCCGCTCGATCTCGCCCTCCTGCAGGAAGCGGAGCAGCTTCACCTGCACTGCGGGCGTGAGCTCGCCGACTTCGTCGAGGAACACCGTGCCGCCTTGCCCGCGCTCGATGCGTCCCTCCTTGCGCTGCACGGCGCCGGTGAACGCGCCGCGCTCGTAGCCGAAGAGCTCGCTCTCGAGGATCGTCTCGGGGATCGCCGCGCAGTTGATCGGCACGAACGGGCCGCCCGCGCGCGGCGAATGCTCGTGCAACGCGCGGGCGAACAACTCCTTCCCGGTGCCGCTCTCGCCGAGGAGCAGCACGGTGGCGCCGGATGGCGCCGCCTGCCGTATGACGTCGAGCGTCGCGCGCAGCGACGGGCTCTGCCCGACGATCGGCTGCTGCGCTCCCGCCAGCCGCGCGCGCAGCTGCTTGTTCTCCTGGACGAGGCGCCGCTTGTCGAGGGCCTGCTGGACCGATTTCAGCACCGCGTGGCGCTTGAGCGGCTTGGTGAGAAAATCGTACGCGCCGTCCTTCATCGCCGCGACCGCCGCCTCGACGGTTCCGTATGCAGTCATCAGCACGACTTCGGCTTCCGGCGCGACCGCGCGCACGCCGCGCAGCAGCTCCTGGCCGCTCATCCCGGGCATCATCAGATCGGTCAGCACCACGTCCACCGGCTCGCTGCGGAGCGCCTCGAGCGCTTTCCCGGCGCTGGCGGCGAGCAGCACCCGCCACCCCTCGCGGGCGAAGATCCGCTCGAGCGAATCGAGGTTCGCCTGTTCGTCGTCGACGACCAGCACGGTGCCTTGCATCCAGCGAACTATACTCTGGCGCGCGAATGGCCACCGCGCTCATCGGCCACGGCGGGTTCGTCGGCGGAAACCTGCTCGCGCAGGCCCCCTTCGACGTGAAGGCGGAATTGCCCGTGCCGGGCGAGTACGACCTCGTCGTCTGCACCGCCGACCTCCGCGGGCCGATCGAGCGCCTCGCGCAGATGCGCGCGAAGCGCTTCCTGCTCGTCTCCACGATCGACGTCTATGCGAATCGGTCCGGCGTCGACGAGGATGGGCCGATCGATCCGCGGCGCGGCGAGCTGGAAACGTTCTGCGCCGGGCAGTTCCAGGGCACGATCGTGCGGCTGCCGATCGTCTTCGGAACCGGGCTCCGCGAGAACCTCGTGTACGATCTGCTGAACGATCACGACGTCGAGAACGTCCATCCGGACGGGATCTTCCAGTACTACGCCGTCGCGCGCCTGTGGCACGACGCGAGCATCGCCCTCGAGCGGGCGCTGCCCATCGTCAATTTCGTCAGCGAGCCGGTGCCGACGCGCGAGCTGGCGCTGCGCTGTTTCGGCCGCGAGCTGACGTCGTACCCGAGCGCGCCTCCGGCCGCCTCCGACGTGCGCTCGAAGCACGCCGCCTCGTGGGGCGGCACGCGTTACCTCCATTCGAAAGAACGGGTCCTCGCCGAGCTGACCGAATTCGTCGAACAGGAGCGCGCGCTCTAGTCGGCGAACAGCGCCGCGACGAACTCGTGAGCGTCGAATTCCTTGAGGTCGGCCACCTTCTCGCCGACGCCGACGTAGCGCACGGGAATCTTCAGCTCGTCGCAGATCCCGATGATCACGCCGCCCTTGGCGGTTCCGTCGAGCTTGGTGAGCACGAACCCGCTCACGCCGAGCGCGTCGTGGAACTGCCGCGCCTGCTGGATCGCGTTCTGGCCCGTCGTGGCGTCGACGACGAGCAGCACTTCCTGCGGCGCGCCGGCGTGCGCCTTGCCGAGCGTGCGTTTGAGGCCCTTCAGCTCGTCCATCAGATTGGCCTTGGTGTGCAGGCGGCCGGCGGTGTCGCAGAGCACGACGTCGATCTTCTCGTTGCGCGCACGGGTGACCGCGTCGAACAGGACCGCGCCCGGATCGCTCTGGTCCTTCCCGCGCACGATCGGCACCCGGGCGCGATCGGCCCAGACGTCGAGCTGCTCGCCGGCGGCGGCGCGAAACGTGTCGCCGGCGCCGAGGATCACCGACTTGCCCGCCGCCTTCAGCTTGGCCGCGAGCTTTCCGACGGTGGTGGTCTTGCCGGTCCCGTTGACGCCGACGACCATGACCACGAACGGAGCCGGCGCGTCGGGCAGACCGCCGTGAGCCGAGACCGAGAGGATCCGCTCGATCTCCTCGCGGAGCGCCGATTTCACTTTCGATAAATTCGACAATTCGTTGCGCTTCAACCGCTCACGGACGCTCGCCAGCAGCGCGGTGGCGGTATGTACGCCGACGTCGGCGGAGAAGAGGATCTCCTCCAGCTCGCCGAGAGCGGCGTCGTCCAGCTCCCGCGATGCGCCGATGAACGCGTTGAGCCGCGCCATGAACCCGCCGCGCGTGCGCGCGAGCCCTTCCGACAGCGTCCGGCCCGCTTCCTGCGCGACCAGCTTCCTGCGCGCCTCTTCTTCGGCACGGCGGGCAGCTTCGGCGCGGGCGGCTTCCTCGGCGCGGGTGCGCGCTTCGGTTTCCTCGCGGGCCGCGGCTTCGGCGACCTTGCGCGCCTTCTCCACCGCCTCCGCGGTCTTGCGCTGCTCGTAGTCGAGCTTGCGCTGCAGGTCCGCGATTTCGCGCTCGTACCGCTGCAGTTCCGCGCGAGCCGCCGCCGAGTCGGGATCGCGCTGCAACGCCACGCGCGCGGTCTCCAGCGAGACCCTGGCTTTTTCCAGATCCTCGCGCGCCCGCTGCTCTCGCGCGACGCGCTCCGCCGGCGCCGCGACCTCGGGGACCTCGATCTTCGGGAGCTCGCGCTGCGCCGGCAGCTCTTCGGGCTTGCCCCGAGCTTTCCGGCGCGCGACCGCGGCGCGGGCGAGCAGCGCGACCAGCAGCGCCACCACCACCAGGACGACGACGGCGACGAGCAGCGACGCGCTGCCGGTGAGTGCGAGGAGCAAAGCGGAGAGCTACTCGGGCAACGACGGCGGCGCCTTCGAGCTGACGGCGTCGAGCGGCATCGGCTGGGCGGCGCCCGGCTGCGACGCGACCATCGCCGAATGCCATTTGCGCTTGCTGCCGGTGTCGTCGCCGCAGCTCTTGGCGGGCTGATCGCAGGCGATGATCTGGTAGAAGACCGCGCCCTCTTCCTGCGGCGGGATCTTCGCCTTGTACCCGCCGTAGCCGCCGGTCGGATCCTGGTCCATCTCCGTCATCTGATCCTGCGCGTCGTTCCCCCTCCAGAGGACCGCGACGTGATCGGGCAGGTCGCCGCTGTCGGAGGTGGGCACGATCTGCGCGCGGACCACGATCGGCTTGCCGGGCATCACCCGATAGAGCGGCAGGTGCGAGAACCGGTACGGCCCGCTCTGGCCGCGCGACGCGACCTCGCCCGACCCTGCCGCCGCGCTCGGTTTGAAGGTCAGCGTGTACGGGGTGGTGTTGCCGCTGCTGCCCTGCTTGGTGAGGAGCCCGGCCGCGTTCTTGGCGGCGATGAAGTACTCGATGGTGCCCTTCGCCTGCGCGCCGGGGATGACCGCTTCGTAGCTGTCGCCCTCGGTGTGGGTGAGCTGGGTGAACGACATCTGCCCGCCCTTCTGTCCCCACTGCATGACCGCGACGCCGATCGGCGAATCGCTCTTGATCTTCATCCGCACGGTGAAATCGCGGCCCTCCGGCGGCTGCGCGCTCGGCGCGCGGTGCTCGATCACCGGCGGCTCGGCGGTCTTGGTGACGTGCGCGGTGCGGCGGTCGTGCCTCGGACGCTGCTCCTCTTGCTGCTGCTCTTCCTGCTTTTGCGGCTCCTCGTCCTTCTTCGCCACGCGCTCGCCGCCGCCCTTGCCGGGCTTCCCGGTGCCTGCCGCGACCGGTTTGTTCGCCGAACCGTACGTCGACGGGCCGTTGCCGAGCAGGTCGCTCGATTCGATCCAGTACTCGGTGTCGCCGCTTCCCGGAAAGCTCGCCTTGAACACGTCGTCGTAGTCGTTCTTCACCATCGGCGTGTCCTGGACCGCGCCGCCGCTCGAGCGGTGGTGGACGATCGCCGAGAGCACGCCGGTCTCGTCGGTGATGCGCGCTTCGACCTGGACCTTCCCGCTCTTGACGTTGGCTCTGACGTCGCTGATCTGCGGCGGCTTGGTG
>JAIVGS010000285.1 GCA_020201435.1 Myxococcales bacterium | reverse complement strand
CACGGGGTCTGGGACCGCGATCGGCTGTCGCAGGTGGTCGCGAACCTGATCGGGAACGCGATCACCCACGGCCTGGCCGGCGGTCCGATCGACGTGCAGGTCGAGGGCGACGCCGACGGCGTGACGCTCAAGGTGCACAACCAGGGGTCGCCGATCCCGACCACCCTGTTGCCGATCGTCTTCGATCCCTTCCGCGGGCAGAGCAATCCGACGAGGAAGGGCGAGGGGCTCGGCCTCGGGCTCTACATCTGCCGCGAGATGGTCCGCGCCCACGGCGGCGACATCTCGGTGAAGTCGAGCGAGGGCACCGGCACCGAGTTCAAGGTGTGGGTGCCCCGCCGGTAGACTTCTCAGAACATGTATTTCGCGCCGAGCTGCATGCGCCAGCGCGAGAGCGTCGGGCTGTAGACCGGGTTGATGATCGAGGGCGGCGGGCGGAACGAGTAGACCGGCCGCTTGTTGACGGCGTCGTACCCGACCGCGGTGAGGAAGTTCGAGGGGGCGGTTTCGAACGGCGCGACCTGGTCGAAGTGGCCCCACGCGGGGTTGATCAGGTTCAGCACGTTGAAGATGTCCCACTGCGCTTCGAGCCGCTGGCCCTTCCACTCCGGCGAAGTCCACGAGATCCGCACGTCCATGAAATCCTGCCACGGGTTCCGGCAGGCGCCGCGGCGGATGAAGGTGCCCTTCGCGTCGGCGAGGCAGGACTGCGAGTTGATGAACTGCGCCAGCGCCGCGTACTGGGTCGGGTCCTGCAGCGAGATCTGGGTGGCGCTGGCGGGGATGAACGGCACGTCGTTGCCGTTGACGCCGTCGCCGTTGACGTCGCCGGTCACGAGCCAGGTGTAGGGCGTGCCCGACTGGCCGACGTAGCTCACGCCGGCGCCGAGGCTGCCGAACGATCCCAGCTGCCAGGCGGCCGTGCCCGAGATGGTGATCTTGTGCGGCCGATCGAACGCCGAGGGCCGCACGTTGCGGTTGTCGAGGTCGCCGTCGATCGGGGCGAAGCGCCAGTTCGAGAGCGCCTGCGAGCTGGTCAGCGAGATGCGGTCGAGCGAGCGCGAATAGGTATACGCCACGCTGACGCCGTAGCGCCGGCCGAACGACTTCTGCAGCTGTGCGGTGATGCTCGTCACCTTGCCGCCGTTCTTGTTGTAGACCTCGATGGCCTGGGTGACCGTGCGCGTGTCGATCCGGCTCGGGGTCGCGACGAGCGTCGGAGCGCCGGTCGAGGTCGTGCCGTTCCTGAACGTGCCGTACGTCGCTCGACCTTCGCCATCGAGACCCAGGAACTTGAGGTTCTCGTCGTTGGTGTACCAGCCGTTGACGTCCTCGGTGTAGAGGAAGTCCGCGGTGCCGACCAGGCCCCACGGCAGGCGTTTGTCGGCGCCGAGCGCGACGCGCATGTTCTGCGGATACTTGGTGTTGGGATCGAAATAGTCGATCTCGCCGACGTTGGTGGGCGCGACCGGCGTGCCGGTGCCGCCCTTGCAGTCGCTGGGCTGCTTCGCGGGGTCGACGGTGAACGCCGGTAACCCGGTGGCCGCGGTGCAGTCGAGCTCCACCTGCGAGAGGCCGTTGACGGTGTAGGCGTTCGAGACCCAGACGTACGGCGGCCGGCCGGAGAAAATGCCGATGCCGCCGCGGACGATGGTGTCGGAGTTGCCCTGCACGTCCCAGTTGAAGCCGAAGCGGGGTGACCAGAGCGGGTTGCCGGTCGGGGTGTGGCCGGTGTCGATCGCGAGCGGGGAATTGAAGACCGCGAGGTTGCGGTTGGGGCGCGAGAGGATCGGCAGGTCCATGCGGAGGCCCATCGTGAACGAGACGTTCTCCGTCGCCGTCCACTCGTCCTGGCCGTAGAAGCCCCACTGCGAAACGGCGAACGTCGCCGTCCCGGGCTCCTGGTTTGGGCTGACGCCGAAGCGGCGCTGGAACGCGGCGGGAATGCCGTTGTCGAAGTCGGAGAGGCTGTTGAACGCCCACGCGCCAGTGGCCGCCTGGAGGAACACGTTGCGGAAGTGGAAGAACTCGTTGCTGCTTCCCAGCGTGAACCGGTGCTCGCCGGCGGTCATCGTGACGTTGTCCTGCAGCTGGAAGATGTTCTGGTCGAGGATGTTGGCCTGCGAGAAGCGCTCGCCGCCGGCCGCGATCCACGCCGGCGAGGAGCCGACGCCCGGGCCCATCAGCGGATCGTTCTTGACCGCGGGGTCGCCGATCTTCACCAGGATCAGCGGGATGTCGTTGGCGATGTTGCGCTTGTCGCGGATGATCGACACGCCGCCGAGCAGCTCGTTGGAGACCTTGCCCTCGTTCCAGTTGCTGGTGAGCTTGGCGCGGCCGGTATAGGTGTCGTTGCCGATGCCGTAGCCGGCGGTGGAGAGCTGGTATCCGTCGCGCAGGCCGCCGGAGTTGAAGTTCTCGGCGGTGAGCGGAGCGCGGGTGAGCACGTCCTGGCTCGCGTCCACCCAGTTGAACGAGACCTCGAGGTGGCTGTTCTCGATCGCGCTGCTGGTCACCTTGGCGAACACGTTGTGGTCGGGGTTGTTGAGGTTCGGCGAGAGCACGTTGCCGGGAGCCGAGACGCCGTACTTGGTCCGCAGCGTGTCGATGAAGTGCTGCGCCTGGACGTTGCTGAATCCGACCACGCCCAGGTCGTGCGAGTCGGTTCCGGTCATCTGGAACTGGTTGCCGAACGGCGAGTACTTCGACTGCAGGTCGGCGGCGATGAAGAAGTGCGCCTTGTCCTTGATGATCGGCCCGCCGAGGGTGAGGCCGTACTGGAAGGTGTTGTAGGAGAGGAAGTTCGGGTCGTCGGTGTTGACGCCGTTGATGTACGCCTTCCCGTTGGCCAGCGACTTGTTCTGCTCGTAGCCGAAGATCGAGCCGTGGAACTCGTTGGTGCCGCTCTTGGTGATCGCGTTGACCAGGCCGCCGGCGAACATGCCCTGGCGGACGTCGAACGGCGCCACCTGGATGGTGAACTCCTGGATCGCTTCCACCGAGAGCGGCTTGGCGTTGGACTGGCCGCCGGGGGTGCCGTTGCCGGCGAGGCCGAAGAGGTCGTTGTTGGCGCCGCCGTCGATCTGGATGTTGTTGTAGCGGTTGTTCTGGCCCCCGACCGAGCTTTGGCTGATCCGCGGATCGGTGGAGAGCAGGTCGGTGAAGTTCCGTCCCTGCAGCGGCAGCTCGGTGATGGTGGTGGTCTTCATCACCGTCGACGGGCCGGTGCGCTGGTGATCGGCGAAGTTGTCGCGGTGGGCCACGACCGCGATCTCCTCGATCAGCTGGGTGCGCATGATCGGATCGAGCGGGAGCCGCTGGCCGAGCGTCAGCTGCAGGTCGGGGATCACGGTGGGCTCGAAGCCCTCCGCGGTGGCGGTCAGCACGTACGGCCCGCCCGGCGGGACGTTGTCGACGGTGAACCGTCCGTTCGCCAGCGTGGTGGCGCTGAACGTGTCGCCGGTGGCCGGGTTGCGCAGTTGCACCGCGGCGTTCCCGACCGGCTCGCCGTTGGTCTTCTTGACGGTGCCGCTGACGGCCGAGCCGGTGACGCCTTGTGCAAGCGCTCCCGGCACGACGAGTGTGACGAACGCCAGCAGGATCAGCTTCGCGAAGTATCGATGCATGGACTCCCCTGTCCGCATGAAGGCTCTGTGGACTTTCCCCATCCGCGCGTACCTGATACCCAAAACTGCGCCTAAGGTCGAGCCTCAGGGGGAGAATGACCCGGATCCGGCGGAGCGAGTTCCTCTTGACTTTGATTTCCTTCGTCGCAACGGGCGCCTGGGAGATCGGGCACCGGGGGCGCCATCCGTTCCACGATCTCTCCAACGGCGCGTATACCGACCACTTTTCGCACCTGAACTCAACGCGGCTCTTGCCGCGGGTCGGCCTCGAGATCTGGCGAAAGCCGCTGTCCGGCCTGCTGCGGCCGCTCTCGCGGTCCGAGACCGCGGCGCTGCCGCCCGATCTTCGCGAGGCCGGCCGGGAGGGCTATTTCGTTCCGGGATGGCCGCGGGACAAGCCGATGGTGGCGAGCTGGACGCACGGTCCGCGCTTCTATCCGCCCGGCGACGCGGTCCTCTTCGCGCCGGTCGCCCTGCTCTACCACTTCGGGCCGATCTCGTTTTCGACCGCGTGCCTGCTCGCGCTGCTCCTGCTGCTCGTCTATGCGCACGTCGCGCTCTACTTCGTCCTCGTCTCCGGCGCCTCGTGGATCGAAGCCCTGATCGTCTGGTTCCCGGTGGTGCATTGGACGCTGGAGGGTTTCTACGACGCGGCGATGTTCGTGCCGCTGATCCTCTGCGCGCGGCGGCGCGGCATCGAGGCGGTGCTCGCGTTCTGCGCCGCGGTCTTCATCCACTTCCGCGCGCTCTTCTTCGTTCCCTGGGCGCTCTTCGCGGCGGTCGCGATCGTCCGCGAGCGGCAGTTTCGATCCTGGGGCCGGCGGGAGTGGGCGATGGCCGCGGGCGCGGCGGCGTTGTCGATCGCGGCGCTGGTCCCGTTCGCGCTACTGCAGGGATCGCTCGCGCACCTCGCCTTCTCCAACCGGGTCTCGATGGCGATGGCGCCGGCGCTGCGGCCGGCGACGATCGCCTTTCTCGCCGTCTGCGGTCTCGCCGCGGTCCTCTTCCGTCGCGCCGGCGCGCGGCTGGACCTGGCGCTCCTGGCGTGGATCGCGCTGATGCTCTTTTCGCTCCACCAGGCCGAGCAGTGGCACGCGCTGGCGCTCCTGCCCTGGCTGTGCGCGCCGATCGCGGCGAGGGACGAACCGCGTGCGCGGCAGGTTCGCCTCTGGTTCGTCCTCTGCGCCGCCGCGATCGTCTTCCGCGAGTCGCTCCTGCCGACCTGGCTGCCGCAGCTCTTCTAGAAACGGTGCTGGATCCGGCCGTACACGTAACGCCCGAGGAAGTCGTAGGTGAGCGGGTCCGAGTTCGCCAGCGGCGCGCTGTAGATGTACGGCGGCGCCTTGTCGAGCACGTTGTTGATGCCGGCGAAGAACGTCGTCGTCCCGAGCTTGCTCGCGATCGAGTAGCCGGCGTGGATGTCGAGCTGGAAGAACGAGCTCACCAGCCTGGTGCTCGAGTTGGTGGTGCCGTCGACGAACTCGCAGAGGCCGCCCTGCGCGGTGGTCGGGTCGGCGGCGTTCGAGCATTCGTGGAACGGGCTGACGTAGTGCCCGATCGCTCCGGCCACCGCGCGGCCCATCGACCACTCGACGCCGATGTTGCTCTTGAAGGCCGGCATCGCTCCGAGGTCGAAGTTGCCCTTCCCGTGGACGGTCGGGAACCCGGTCACCTGGCTGTCGAAGTACGCCAGCCAGTTGCCCTCGAAGCCGAAGGCAAACCGGCCGGCCGACGTCGGCAGCAGGTACTTGATGGCGAAGTCGATGCCCGCCGTCGATTTCTTGCCGGTGTTCGTATAGAAGTCGTTGATGTACTGGATGGCGCCGGAGTTGTTGCGCACGATCAGGTTGCAGAACTGCGGGTCGAATCCGGCGTAGCAGCCGGAGAGGATGTACGGCGCTCCATAGGTGCCGATCGCGTTGTCGATCGCGATGTCGAAGTAGTCGACCGTCACCGAGAGCCCGCGCAGCGCCTGCGGCTGGACGACGATGCCCGCGCTCCAGCTGGTCGCGGTCTCCGCCTTGAGGCCCGGGTTACCGCTCTGGCGGACCAGCTCCTGGAGGCCGGTGTCGCCGGAGCCGCTGCCCTTGACGCCCGTCGCCGTGCACTGCGCCGAGGTCGCGGCGGAGACCACGCTCAGGTCCTGGCACGGGTCGGTCGCTGCCGGGTCGGTCTCGTTCCCGCCGAGGTACAGCTCGGAGATGCTCGGCGCGCGGAAGGCGGTCGAGTAGGTGCCGCGGACGGTGAAGTCGAGGATCGGCGTCCAGCGGGCGCCGAACTTGTACGTCGTGTTCCCGCCGAACGTGCTGTAGTTCACGTAGCGCAGCGCGGCGCTGGCCTCGAGCGCCTCGGCGCCGCGGATGTTGGCGAGGATCGGCAGCGACAATTCGGCGTAGGCCTCGTTGGCGTAGAAGTGCCCTTGCGTCGACTTGAAGTTGAAGTCCGCCGAGTCGCCGGCCTGGACGATCGGGTCTGCGATCTGCGCGCCCGACTGCCGGCGGAACTCGTACCCCAGCGCGAGCGATGCCGGACGGTCCGCCGCGAGCATGAACAGGTCGCCGCCGAAGTTCGCGCCGACGGTGAAGAGCTCGTCGAACGCGCGCGAGGTGCCGGTGAAGGCGAGGTAGTTGGCCTGTTCGGACCCGATGCTGCCCGGGCCGCCGAGGAGGTTGAGCGGGACGCAATCGGGGATCACGGTGGTCAGGTCGCCCGGCTTGCTGACGCAGACCGGCTTGCCACTGGCGTCGAGCATGCTCGGGCCTACCGCATTCGCGACGCGCGAGTTGCGGAACGAGCCGCCGGTGGTGAACGTGCCCGCGGTCCTGCCGTAATTGAGCGACGCGTCCCAGAACCAGCCCTGCAGCGGGCCGAACGCGGGCGCGAGCGTGCCGTCGAGGCCGGTGACGACGCGGAAGGTGCCCTGGTCCTCCGAGTACGTGCGGTGGCCGAACTCGACCAGGCGGCGGCCGAGGAAGCTCAGGTCGACGCCGAACGGGTTGTAGAGGCTGTCCTTCGAGTAGACGATGTTCGCGTAGTCGCCGGGGTTGAGCGGCATCGGAGCCGCGTTCTGGGTCGCGCTGCGCTGCGTGTACGAGGCCTCGTAATATCCGCGCGCGACCGGGAACTTCACGTCTCCCGACGAGAACGCCTGGACCGTCGTCGAGGGAATGGTCAGGTAGTTCTCGGCAGCGAAGTTGTAGAAGTCGACCCCGGTGCCGCCGTTGGCCGGGGCAGCCGTGTTGAAGATGCGGAAGCACTCGATCGTTCCGACGCCGTTCGGCCCGCAGTACGGCCCGCTCGGATCGCGGATCCAGCGTTTGCCGGGCTTCCACCCGTCGGCGACCATCTTGAGGCAGAGGGCGTTGCCGTTGCACTCCGGCTTTCCGGTGACGTTCGGGTCTTCCGGAATCCGTAGCGTGCCCTGCGGGGTCCGGCTGCTGCCGCTGAAGGCCGCGCCGCCGCCGGTGTAGTCGTAGTCGAGCGCCTGTTGCGACCAGGGCCGGTCGCGCAGCCAGGAGTCGCCCTGGTTCATGTAGCGGACGGAGAAGACCGTGCTGAGGAAGTCGTCGCTGTGGCCGGTGGTGATGTGCGCGTCGAACGTCTGCGCGTCGGCGTGGCCGGAGAGGCCGTACTGCGCGCCGACGTCGGTCCCGTTGTAGTTGCGGCGGGTGATGATGTTGACCACGCCGGCGATCGCGTCGGAGCCGTAGATCGCCGAGGCGCCGTCCTTGAGCACCTCGACCCGCTCGACGGCCTCGGTGGGAATCGTGTTCAGATCCACCGCCGCGTCCGCGCCGAGGCCGCCTGGAACGACGCGGCGGCCGTTGATCAGGACCAGCGTGCGCTGCACGCCGAGGCTGCGGAGGTTGATCCGCGTCGAGGCGTCGGCGCCGTAGTTGATGCCGCCGGTGTTGACCTGGAAGTTGGGCGCGTTGCCCTGCTCAGGCATCGTCTGCAGGTAGTCGCCGATGGTCGCCTTGCCGCTGACCTCGATCTGCTGGCGCGAGACGACCGTCACCGGCGCCGGCGTGGTCAGGTCCTTGCGGCGTATGCGCGATCCGGTGACGACCACTTCCTCCTGCAGCGAGGGCCTCGCGTCGGCTGGCGGCGCGCTGGTCGCCACGGGTGGCGGCGGATTTTCGGCGGGCAGTGGCGGATTTTCGCCCGGTGCGGGCGGCGTAGGCTGCTGCGCCAGCGCGACCGAGGCGACCGAGGCGATGCAGAGAACGGCTGCTTGCGCCAACTTCCTCAGCAACATGGGCTCCCTCCCGAATGTGCGGTTCTTTTACGCGAGTCGGCGCAGGCTTGTACAGGGCTCGCGAGCGAGACGCCCCCCTGCGCCCTGTTATTCGCGCTAGATTGCGCGCGATGCCAGACGACGTCGCGGCGCGGGTCGACCGACTGGAATTGCCGTTCGATGCGCGCGGCGTCGACAACTTCGGCGTCTCGAAATGGCACCTGACGCAGGCCTTTCGGGTCGCATCCCTCCTCTACCGGAACTACTTCCAGGTCCGCGTCCACGGCATCGAGAACGTCCCGCCCCGCGGGCGCGCGATGCTGGTCGGCAATCACTCCGGCGGCGTCGCGCTCGACGGGCTGATGGTGATCGCGTCGTGCTTCTTCGACCTCGAGCCGCCGCGGCTCGCGCACGCGATGGCGGAGCGGTTCATCAACCGGTTCCCGTTCGCCTCGGTGTGGGCCTCGCGCACCGGCCAGCTCACCGGATTGCCCGAGCACGCCCAGCGCCTGCTCGAGGACGATCGGCTGCTGCTGGTCTTTCCCGAGGGCGCGCGCGGGACGGCCAAGCTGTGGAA
>JAIVGS010000284.1 GCA_020201435.1 Myxococcales bacterium | reverse complement strand
CGGCTTCCGACCGGAACGTTCTGGATCACGGCGGGCGTGAAGCCCGCCGGCTGGCCGTCGATCTTGACCAGCGCGCCCGGCTCGTCGGCCTCGACCAGGATTGAACCGGTCAGCGGCGCGAAGAGCGCGGTGGCGGTGGCCGTCCCGCGCGGCGCGACGGTGACGACGCGGGGCGCGGCGCGGAAGCCGTCGGCCAGGAAGAAGAGCTGGTGCTGGCCGGGAGCGAGGTGGAGGTCGCAGGGCGCCGTGCACGACGGCTTGGCGCGCTCGTCGTCGACGAGGACTTTGGCGTTGAGCGCGCCGGCCACCGCGACCCGGACGACGCCGACGATCCGCGTGAGCGAGAGCGCGACCGGGGTCGTCCGGCCGAGGACGGCCTCGACCTCCGCGGCCTGCGCCGGCTCGTAACCGTCGAGCTCCGCGATGACACTGTACTTTCCCGGCGCGAGCGCGAGCGGGCGCGGAGCCCGGCCGACCGAGCCGAGGCTCTTGCGATCGAGGTAGATCGTCGCGCCGGGCGGATCGGTCTTCACCTCGAGGACCGCGACTTTGGGTGTCACCCGGGCGAGCGCGGCGCGGTCGGCGTTCAACGCGGCCGGATCGGTCTCGCCCTCCAGCGCGTCGATGTAATAGCGGTGCGCGTCGGCATAGCGCTTCAGGTGCTCGAAGGCCGAGCCGATGTTGTAGAGGACGTTGCGGTTCGGCGCGACCCGGTTCGAGACGAAGAAATGCTCCAGCGCGGCCTCGTAATTGCCGCGCTGGAAGTCCATCGTGCCGAGCCGAAACTGCAGGTCGGCCTCATCCGCCGTCCCATCGGCAAATGCCGCTCCCGCGCACAGCAACGCTGCCGCCGCAACCCGACGCATCCGGCGGATCTTACTGCAAAAGCCCACCGCGAAGGCGCGAAGACGCGAAGATTTGGGTTGGGCAGCCAAACCGACAATGGCTGCAAACCCCAAGCTTTTCTTCGCGCCTTCGCGGTGCGCAGTTGCCTTTTTTACCTGACCCCGAGCGAGTCGAACTGCTTGCGCACGTCGTCCAGCTCGCGCTGCAGCGCGTTGGTGCGGTCGATGAGATATTGGGCGGGCTTGCCTTCCCAGGTCAAAAGAGCGCCATACAGATGGTCGGCGTGCTCGCGGATGCGCTCTTCGCCGGTGATGGCGCCGCCCTCTTTGGTCGCGACGATCTTCTTCTTGATGTCGTCGAGCCTGGTCGCGAGATCGCCCTGGGCCGTCTTGCGCGCTGCGTCGATCTTGTCGACCAGGTCGCTCATCTGGCCGAACAGCGCGTGCGCCCGCATCGTCGCCTCGAAGTTCGCCTTGCGATCCGCCGCGTTCCACGGCGCGCGGCGGTCGAGGCCGATGGCCAGCTTCGACTCGGTCACCTGCCCGCCCTTGGTCAACCGCAGCGTGTAGGTGCCGGGCACGACGCGCGGTCCGGACAGCGACGCGCCCGCGAGCGTCGCTGCCCTCGGCACCCGCGGCGGCTTGACCTGCATCGACCAGGCGACGCGGTTGATGCCGCGCCGCTTGCTGGCCGGGATGGCGTCGACCAGCTTGCCCTCGGAGTCGAGGATCTCGAGCTTGATCGGCCCGAACAGATGGCGCGTGCGCTGGTACCAGGCGATCACCGCGCCCATCGACGGGTTCTGCCCGTAGTACGTGGCATCCCCTTCGGCCCAGCCACCGTTGGGGATGATCCGCTGCTGCACCGCCCGCTCGGGCAGGAAGACCGCGTCCTTCGCCAGCACGTCAGGAGTCAGCGCGCGCAGCGGGGTCAGGTCGTCGATGATCCAGATGCCGCGGCCGTGCGTCGCGATCACCAGGTCGCCCTCGCGCGGCTGGACGACGATGTCGCGCACCGCCACCGCCGGGAAATCGGCGCCTTCGAACTGCGCCCAGGTCTTGCCGTTGTCGAGCGAGATCCAGAGGCCGAACTCGGTGCCCGCGAACAGCATCGATTTCGAGACGGAATCTTCTTTGATGACATGGGCATAGCCCCGCACGCCCTGGGCGGGCGAGACGATCCGCGTCCAGGTCCTGCCGAAGTCGGTGGTCCGGTAGACCCAGGGCGTCATGTCGCCAAAAGTGTGACGGTCGAACGCGGCGTACGCCGTCTTCGGGTCGTGGCGGCTGGCCTCGACCCAGTTCGTCCACACGTCGTGCGGCAGGCCGGCGACGTTCTTGCGCAAATTCGTCCAGGTCTTTCCGCCGTCGCGGGTCAGCTGGAGGTTGCCGTCGTCGGTGCCGACCCAGATGACTTTCGCATCGAACGGCGACTCGCTGATCGAATAGACGGTGGTGTGCTCCTCGGCCGACGAGTTGTCGACGGTGACGCCGCCCGACTCCTCCTGCTTCTGCTTCTCCGGATCGTTGGTCGAGAGGTCGGGCGAGATGCGCTGCCAGGTGTCGCCGCGGTCCTGCGAGCGGAAGAGGAATTGGGACCCGATGTAGACCGTCCGCTTGTCGGTGGGGCTGACCGCGATCGGGGTGTTCCAGTTGAACCGCAGCCGCTCGTGGTAGCCGGCCTTGGGCTGGATGTCCCTGATCAAGAGGCCGCGGCCGCGGTCGACGCGTCCGATGTACCCGCCCTGGGCCTCGGCGTAGACCGCGTCGGGATCGCTCGGGTCGGGGACGGTCCAGAAGCCGTCGCCGCCGTAGAGGTTCTCCCAGCGCGAGTTCGCGATGCCGCCGCCGTAGGTCGTGTCGCCCACCCAGGAGGAGTTGTCCTGGAGGCCGCCGTAGACCTGGTAAGGGTCCTTCTCGTCGATCGCGACGTGGTAAAACTGCGAGATCGGCAGGTTTTCCGACTTGATCCAGCGGTTGCCGCCGTCCCACGAGGTGAACAGGCCGCCGTCGTTGCCGGCGATGACGTGCCTGGGATTGAGCGGATCGATGAAGAGATCGTGCCAGTCGCCGTGGTTGGCGCCGAAGCCGCCGACCGACTGGAAGCTCTTGCCGCCGTCGTCGCTGACGATCATCACGCCGTCGCACTTGAAGATCCGGTCGGGGTTGGTCGGGTCGATCGCCATGCGCCCGAAGTAGAACGGCCGCCAGATCATCCACTGGCTGTTGTCGCGGCGCTGCCAGGTCGCGCCGCCGTCTGCCGAGCGCCAGAGGGCGGAGTCCTTCGACTCGACGAAGGCGTAGACGACGTCGTGGTTGGAGGGCGCGATCACGACCTCGGTCCGGCCCCACGGCTTGGGAGACGGCGTCAGCTCCTTCCAGTTCGCGCCCCCGTCGGTCGACTTGAACAGGGCGCTGCCGCTCGGCGCGTCGGGGCCGTCGCCGCCGGAGCGGAACGTCCAGCCCTTGCGTCGGAAGTCCCACAGACCGGCGTAGAGGACGTTTGGATTGGTCGGGTCCATCGCGACCGTCGAGCAACCGGTGGAGAGGTTCGGCCCGGTGAGGATCAGGTCCCAGCTCTTGCCCCCGTCGGTCGTCTTGTAGAGGCCGCGGTCGGGGCTGTCGCTCCAGAGCGCGCCGGGGGCGCAGGCGTAGACGGTGTTGCCGTCTTTCGGGTGGACGACGATGCGCGTGAACCGTTCCGATTTGGGCAGGCCCACGTTGGTCCACGTTTCCCCACCGTCGGTCGACTTGTAGATGCCGTCGCCGATCGAGACCGAGTTGCGCGTCCAGCCCTCGCCGGTGCCGACCCAGACGGTCCTCGGGTTCGAGGGGTCGACCGCGATCGCGCCGATCGACTGCACCGGCTGCTTGTCGAAGACGGGCTTGAAGGTGGTGCCGCCGTCCATCGACTTCCACACGCCGCCGCTCGCGGCGCCGACGTAGATGACGGTCTTGCCGTTGTCGTTCCAGGCGGCGACCGCGGCGACGCGGCCGCTCATCGCCGCCGAGCCGATGTTGCGCGCGCCGATGCCGGAGATGACGCCCGAGTCGATGACCGGCGCTTTCTGGGCCGTCGTCTTCGGCGGCTGCGCGGCGAGCGGCGGCGGGTTCTGCGGCCCGAACAGCTCGCGCTGCGGCTTGCCCGATGGAAAGTGGAAGAGCGCGTCGTCGGCCTTCGGGTTGGCCTCGGCCGAGTCGAGCGCGAAGCGCGCGTCCTTCGGTGCGCCCTTGCGGCCGCTCTCGATCGAGCCCGGCACCTGGATGCCGTCGACGACGACGTAGCTGCCGAAGTCGGTCTCGGTGATGCGCTCCGATCCGCGGACCATCCGCTGGGTGACGCGGCGGATCTCGAGGAAGTAGTCGGGGTCGAGATAGGTGTAGATCGTGTCGCCGTTCTTGAGCGAGACCCGCAGCTTGAGGGCGGGCGTGCCGTCGACGTCCTCGGTGCCGAGGTATTCGACGCGGTGACCTTTGGCCTGGGCGTCGACGAGCGGGCCCTCGAAGTCGGCGTCCTCGGAGAGCGCGCGGGCGTCGTCGGCCGGCTTGCGGAAGGCGTCGCGGCGGCCGTTGAAGGGGTCCACGCTCCACGCCTCGGCGCCGTCGAAGGCGTCGATGCCGGTCAGGCCCTGCAGGCTGATCTCGCGGCGGATCGAGTCCGGCCGCTTCATCAGCTGCGACGCCTCTGCGGTGACGGCGCCCTCTCCGCCGCCGAAGACGATCTTTCCGTCGAGGCGCAGGGATTGGACAGCCTTCAGCTTCGCGGCGCCGCCGCGGGCTTCGACGTAGCGGGCGACGATCTGGTCGGCGGTGAGCTGCGGGGCTGCAGCGAGGACGAGGGCGAGAAGGAACATGTGCGTGGGCCTCCCGGGGGACCCCCTTTTACGACATTTCACCGATGAAATTTCGGGGAGGGGCTTCGGAACGGAAAGGGAAAGGGAACGGAGAGGGCGAGGGATTGAGGGTTTTCGGTTGAGGGTTTGGATCCCTTTCCCCAATCCCGTCCCTCGCCCTGAACGTTCCCTTTCCTTTTCCATTCCCTGTCCGAGATCCCGTTTCCCCAAGCGGGAGTATGCTCCGCGCCCTATGGACTCTCTGATGATGGAGTATCCACTCACGCTGGCGCATATCTTCGAGCGCGCCGGGAAGTACTTCGGAAAGGTCGAGCTCGTCTCGCGCAGGCCCGACAAGACCATCCATCGGACGACGTACGGCGAGTTCCACAAGCGGGCGCAGAAGCTGTCCAACGCGCTGCAGCGGCTGGGGGTGAAGAAGGGCGATCGGGTGGCGACGCTGGCGTGGAACCACGAGCGCCACATGGAGGCGTACTTCGGCATTCCGCTGATGGGCGGCGTGCTGCACACGCTCAACCCGCGGCTCTCCGCAGCCGACTTGTCCTACATCATGAACCACGCCGACGATCGGGTCCTCTTGATCGACGACGTACTGTTGCCGGTCTGGGAGCGCTTCAAGAACGACGTGCACGCGCGCCACGTCGTCGTCTGGACCCACGGTGGGCCGGCCCCCGCGGGCTTTCTCGACTACGAGCAGCTGATCGAGCCGGAGCTGCCGAGCTTCACGCCACAGATCGACGACGAGCAGCAGGCGGCGGGCGTCTGTTACACCTCGGGCACGACCGGGCGGCCGAAGGGCGTGGTCTACAGCCACCGCTCGCAGGTGCTGCACTCGATGTCGGCGTGCCTGCCGGACGCGCTCGGCCTTTCGATGCAGGACGTGATCCTGCCGGTGGTGCCGATGTTCCACGTCAACGCGTGGAGCATCCCGTTCGCCGCGGCGATGGTCGGCTCGAAGCTCGTCTTTCCCGGGCCGCACCTCGACGCGCTGAGCGTGCTGCAGCTTTTGCACGACGAGAAAGTGACCGTCGCGGCGGGCGTGCCCACGGTGTGGATCGCGATCCTCGAGGCCCTCGACAAGGAGCCGCAGCGCTGGAACCTGAAAGCGCTCCGGCAGATGGTCGTGGGCGGGTCGGCGGCGCCGCAGGCGATGATCGAGGGGTACCAGAAGCGCCACGGCCTGCACGTCCTGCACGCGTGGGGCATGACCGAGATGTCGCCGATCGGGACCATCTGCCGGATCAAGCCGTCCCTGCACTCGCTGCCCGAGGCCGACAAGTTCCGGGTCCACGCGACGCAAGGGCTGGCGGTTCCGCTCGTCGACGTGCGGGCGATGGCCGAGTCGGGCGAAGCGCCCTGGGACGGCAAGACGATGGGCGAGCTGCACGTGCGCGGGCCGTTCATCGCCCGGAGCTATTTCAACAACCCGGTCGAGGCCGACAAGTTCACCATGGACGGCTGGTTCCGCACCGGCGACATCGTGACCATCGACCCCGAAGGGTACGTGCGCATCACCGATCGATCGAAGGACCTGATCAAGAGCGGCGGCGAGTGGATCAGCTCGGTCGACCTGGAGAATGCGCTGATGGGTCACCCGGCGGTGAAGGAGGCCGCGGTGGTCGCGGTCAAGCACCCGAAATGGGACGAGCGGCCGGTCGCGTGCGTGGTGTTGCGCGAGGGAGCGAAGGCGACGCCCGAGGACCTGACCCATTTTCTCGAGCCGATGTTCGCGAAGTTCCAGCTCCCCGATGCGTTCGTCTTCATGCAGGCGATCCCGCGCACCGCGGCCGGCAAGTTCTTGAAGAGCGCGCTGCGCGAGCAGCTCAAGGATTTCAAACTGGAGAAATGACCATGCTCCTCGCATTGCTGCTGTTGGCTCCGGTCGCCGGCGTCGATCAGATCTATCCGCACCTCGACGCGCTCTACATCGATCTCCACAAGAATCCCGAGCTGTCCTCGCACGAGGAAAAGACGGCCGCCAAGATGGCCGACGAGCTGCGCAAGCTCGGGTACGAGGTGACGACCGGCGTCGGTGGCACCGGCGTGGTCGGCGTGATGAAAAACGGCCAGGGGCCGACGGTGCTGTTGCGGACCGAGCTGGACGCGCTGCCGATCGAGGAGAAGACCGGCCTGCCCTATGCGTCGCACGTGACGGCAACCGATCCGAACGGGAAGACCGTGCCGGTGATGCACGCCTGCGGGCACGACATCCACATGAGCTCGTGGGTGGGCGCGGCGACGCTGCTTTCGCAGCAGAAGGACCGGTGGCGTGGGACGATCGTGATGGTCGGCCAGCCCGCCGAGGAGACGGTCAAGGGCGCGGAGGGGATGATCAAGGACGGCCTCGTCAAGCGGTTTCCCAGGCCCGACTACTGCGTGGCGGTGCACGACAGCCACGACGCGCCGGCCGGCAAGGTGATGGTCACGCCCGGGTACGCGCTGGCGAACGTCGATTCGGTCGACGTCACGCTCTTCGGCAAGAGCGGGCACGGCGCACATCCGGAGGCGACGGTCGATCCGATCGTCATCGCCGCCAAGACGGTGCTGGCCTGGCAGACGCTGGTCTCGCGGGAGAAGGACCCGTTCGATCCGGTGGTGCTCACCGTCGGGTCGATCCACGGCGGCACCAAGTACAACATCATTCCCGACTCGGTCGCGCTGCAGATCACGCTGCGCACGTACAAGCCGGAAGTGCGGAAGCTGATGCTCGAGGGGATCGCGCGGATCGCCAAAGCCGAATCGGTGGCCGCGAACTCGCCGAAGGAGCCGATCGTGAAGGTGGCAGAAAGTGCGAACGCGACCTACAACGATCCGGCGCTGTCCCGCCGATTGCTCTCGATGCTCGGGCGCGAGCTCGGCGAGCAGAACGTGAGCGAGTGGCATCCGGAGATGGTCGCCGAGGATTTCAGCGAGCTCTGCAAGGCGGCGGGGTCGCCGGGCGTGCAGCTGCGCATCGGCGCGGTCGAGCCTTCCCGGTTTGCCCAGGCGCAGAAGTCGGGCGAGGCGCTGCCATCGCTGCACTCGAGCGGCTTCGCCCCGGACCGCGAGCGGACGATCAAGACCGGAGTCGAGGTCCTCACGCTCTCGGCGCTGGAACTGCTGGCAAAGCCGATGCCAGCTCGGTGAGCGGGGGGCGGACGATCCGCCACGATGAATCGCCGGTGCGCCGCGCCAGCTCGGCCTTGAGCGCGGGGATCATCGGGAATTGCTCGAAGAACGTGCGGACCTTGTCGATCTCGGCCTGCGCGGCTTCGGTCCGCTCACGGAACGCCCGGACGATCATCGGCGCATTGACGTTGGCGGTCGCGGTGATCGAGCCGGCGCCGCCCGCGTGGAGGTTGGCGAGGAGGAATTTTTCGCTGCCGGAGAAAACGTGGAAACCGGGGACGGCGTCGATCACGGCTTTGGTGTACGCGAAGTCGCCGCCGCTGTCCTTCAGGCCGACGACGTTCTCCGGGTACCTCTCGCGCAGCCGCTGGATCACGGCGACCGGAATCGCGACCTGCGAGACCGGTGGGATGTGGTATAAAAATACTCGCAAGCGCGGGTCGGCGACCTGAGCGAGTTGGCCTCGCTGGTGGTGCCGAAGATGGCGAGCGCGGTGCAGCCCTCGGTGAGCAGTGTGCGGCAATGGGCGACGAAGCGCGGGACGTCGACGTCGAGGTTCTCGTCGAAGGGCGTCAGGACCGGCGCGAGGATGCCGGAGAGGTTCATCTGGCGGAGTCTAGGGCAAATCCGCTCGTCGCTGTGTGTCCCGGTCAATCCGTCCCGGTCAATCCGTCCCGGTCAATGTGTCCCGGTCAATCCGTCCCGGTCAATGTGTCCCAGTCAATGTGTCCCACAATCTTGACAATTTTGTCGGAGTCGATGGCGCCGCCGACAATTGTGTGTCGGTCGGGTGGTGGGTGAGAGGGGAAAACGGCGGCGCGCGGATCCGGTTTGGATCGCGCGGAGGCCGTGCTTCATTCGCGGCGGCGGCGACCACGAAATTGTCGGAAGCACCGACGGTTCCGACAATTTTGTAAGCCGCAAGTTTTTCACTTTCCGAGTGACGGCGCGGTGCGTTGGCGCTGGTCCCGGCATTGCAAAGCAGGCGGTGGGAAAGCCTTTTCGCTCAAGGAGACCCATGACCGTCGCGTCGATCGCCCTGCTGCTCGCCGATGCCGCTCCGCCGCTCAAACTCGAGGACGTCGCGAAATCCGTCGCCGACAACACGACCGCCATCAACTTCGTCTGGACGCTGGTCGCCGGTTTCCTCGTCATGTTCATGCAGGCCGGATTCGCGATGGTCGAGACCGGCTTCACCCGCGCCAAGAACGCCGCGCACACGGTGACGATGAACTTCATGGTCTACGGCCTCGCCATGCTCGCTTACTGGGTGGCCGGGTTCGCCATCCAGGCCGGTGGCGTCGGCCCGCTCTCGACGCTGGGCGGCTACGACCAGATGAACCGCGCGTTCACCATCCACGTCGCCGGCCACGACTGGGGCCTCTTCGGCATGCGCGGCTTCTTTCTCACCGGGGTGGCCTACAACGCGTCGGTGTTCGCGTACTTCCTCTTCCAGATGGTCTTCATGGACACCACCGCGACCATCCCGACCGGCGCGCTCGCCGAGCGATGGAAGTTCTCGGCATTCTGCGTCTTCAGCCTGTTCGTCGGCGGCCTCATCTACCCGGTCTTCGCCAACTGGGGCTGGGGCGGCGGTTGGCTCTCGCAGCTCGGCGCCAACGCCGGCCTCGGCAACGGCTACGTCGACTTCGCCGGATCGGGCGTCGTCCACCTGACCGGCGGCACGATCGCGCTCGTCAGCTGCTTCCTGCTCGGCGCCCGCAAGGGCAAGTTCAACAAGGACGGCTCGCCGAACGCAATCCCAGGCCACGACATCCCGATGGCGATGTACGGGACGTTCATCCTCTGCTTCGGCTGGTTCGGCTTCAACGCCGGCTCGACGCTCGCCGGCAGCGACGTCCGCATCGCCGTGATCGCGACCAACACCATGCTCGCGGGCGCGGCGGGCGGAATCTCGGCGATGATCTACGTCTGGTCGAAGTACGGAAAGCCCGACCCCTCGATGCTCGCCAACGGCACGCTCGCGGGACTGGTCGCGATCACCGCGCCGTGCGCCTTCGTCAGCGCGCCGTCGGCGGTCGTGATCGGCCTCGTCGCCGGAGTCATCGTCTGCGTCGCGGTGGTGATCGTCGAGCGCAAATTGAAGCTCGACGATCCGGTCGGCGCAATCTCGGTGCACGGCTTCAATGGCGCGTGGGGCCTGTTGTCGGTCGGCCTCTTCGCCGACGGCACGTACGGCGCTGGGACCAACAACGTGACCGGCGCGGTGACGGGCCTCTTGTACGGCGGCTACGGCCAGTTCGCGGCGCAGTCGATCGGCGTCTTGACGAACCTGCTCTGGGTCGGCTCGAGCACGTTCGTCGCCTGGAAGATCACCGGGCTGATCACCAAGGGCCACCGGGTCAGCGTCGAGACCGAGGAGATGGGCCTCGACACGCCGGAGATGGGCGTTCCCGCCTACCCTGCGCAGGAAGGCGCTCCCGAGGCCGCGATGCCGGTCCTGCAGAAGGTGGCGGGCTGATGAAACTGGTCAAGGCGATCATCAAGCCCTTCAAGCTCGACGCGGTGAAGGACGCGCTCGGCGAGGCCGGCGTGACCGGCCTCACCCTGAGCGAGGTGAAAGGGATGGGCCGGCAGAAGGGCCACACCGAGCTGTACCGCGGCGCCGAATACACCGTCGACCTGGTGCCGAAGGTCGAGCTCGACATCGTCGTGCCGGACGAGCTGGTCGGCAGGGTGGTGGAAGCGATCCTGACCGCGGCCAGGACCGGCAGCGTAGGCGACGGGAAGATCTTCGTGATTCCCGTCGAAGAGGCAGTACGGGTGAGGACAGGGGAACGCGGCGAGACCGCGGTTTGAAGGGGGAAAACAAAATGCCAAAGCCGAAAGACGTCATCGGGTACGCGGCGGACAAGAAGTGCGTGATGGTCGATTTGAAATTCATGGACTTCCTCGGGCTGTGGCAGCACTTCTCGATCCCGCTCGCCGAACTGACCGAGGGCGTGTTCGAGGAAGGCCTCGGCTTCGACGGCAGCTCTATCCGCGGATGGCAGGCGATCCACGCCAGCGACATGATGGTCGTGCCCGACGCGGACACGGCGATCGTGGATCCGTTCATGAAGGATCCGACGCTGTCGTTGATCTGCAACATCGTCGACCCGATCACGCGCGAGCCGTACTCGCGGGATCCGCGGTTCATCGCGCAGAAGGCCGAGAAGTACCTTCGCGGCACCGGCGTCGGCGACGTCGCGTACTTCGGGCCGGAAGCCGAGTTCTTCATCTTCGACGGCATCTCGTACGACGCCGGCGTGAACCACGGGCACTACCGGATCGAATCCAACGAAGGGCAGTGGAACACGGGCAAGTCGACCGAGGTTGCTTTCGACGGAAAGGAGACGGTCACGCGGCCGAACCTCGGATACAAGCCGCGGTACAAGGAAGGGTATTTCCCGGTCGGGCCGATCGACAGCCAACAAGATTTGCGCACCGAGATGTGCCGGGTGATGGAGCAGGTCGGGATCCAGGTCGAGCGGCAGCACCACGAGGTCGCGACCGCGGGCCAGGCGGAGATCGACATCCGCTTCGACTCGCTCACCAGGTGCGCCGACAAGCTGCTCTGGTTCAAGTACATCGTGAAGAACGTCGCGCTGCGCAACGGCAAGACGGTGACCTTCATGCCCAAGCCGCTCTTCGGCGACAACGGCTCGGGGATGCACACGCACCAGAGCATCTGGAAGGCCGGCAAGCCGCTCTTCGCCGGCGACAAGTACGCCGGGATGTCGGAGATGGCGCTGTACTACATGGGCGGCATCCTCAAGCACGCGCGCGCGCTGGCGGCGATCTGCAACCCGACGACGAACTCGTACAAGCGGCTGGTGCCCGGATTCGAGGCGCCGGTGAACCTCGCGTACAGCTCCAGAAACCGGAGCGCGGCGATCCGCATCCCGATGTACTCACCGAGCCCGAAGGCGAAACGGATGGAGTTCCGCTCGCCGGACCCGTCGTGCAATCCGTATCTCGCCTTCTCGGCGATGTTGATGGCGGGTCTCGATGGAATCGAGAAGCGGATCGATCCGGGCCAGCCGCTCGACAAGGACATCTACGCGCTCTCACCCGAAGAGCTTCGCGACGTTCCGAAGATGCCCGGCTCGCTCGAGGAAGCTCTCGGTGAATTGCGCAAGGACCACGAGTTCCTCCTCCGCGGCGACGTCTTCACCTCGGACGTGATCGAAGCCTGGATCGACAACAAGATCGAACGGGAGCTGAACCCCGTGCGGCTGCGCCCGAGCCCGATCGAGTTCGCGTTGTACTTCGACATCTAAAACCGGAGGAGTCCCTTGAAGCCGATGCTTTCGGCAGCGCTCGCGCTGCTCGTGTCCTCGTCTGCCCTCGCGACGCCCAGCACCACCGTCTGGGCGCCGTCCACGACGTACATCCAGCCGTACCTGACGCCGCACCTGACGTACGACTCGTACTTCAACAAGCCGTCGAACTATCCGATGACGACCGGGCTCACCATGGGCATCCTGCCGTGGGAGAACGTCCAGGCCGAGATCGGGTTCGATCTCATGCTTCCGGCGCCGACTCCGTTCATGCTCAACGCCAAGGTCGGCGTGCCGGAGGACAAGGCGGCGGCCTGGTTCCCGAGCTTCGCGGTCGGCGCCTTCGACGTGATGACGAAGTTCGACAACCCCTCGACCGATCTCTACAACATCGTCTATGCGCAGGCGCAGCACAGCGTACTGGGCGGATTCGTTTCGGTCGGCGGGTACTATGCGCTCGGCAACAAGCTCGACGGCGTCGATCGGGCGGGCGTGATCGCCGGCGCGGGATCGCCCGACATCGTCATCAACGCGCCCTGGCTGCAGAAAGTCACCGTCACCGCCGACGTGCAGACGGGAAAGAACTCGTTCGGCGCAGTCGCCGGAGCGCTGAACTTCTTCTTCACCGACAAGATCTCGGTCCTCACCGGGCCGGTCTACTTCCTCGACTCCGATCTGCAGCCGGGCGGCAACAAACTCTTCTGGACCATCCAGCTCGACATCGACATGCCGCTTCGTGCGCCGGCGCCGGTCGCCACCGAAGTGAAGCCCGCAGATTCCGCGTCCGTCGCGACGAAATGAGCGTGTCGACAAAATTGTCAGAAATAGCGACACGTCCGACAATTTCGTATGATCGCTTGCGAGGCCTTCCCGCCGCGGGTAGCGTATGCACGTGACCGCGGCGAGGAAGCAGGAGCAGGCGCCCGACACGCGCCAGCTCGCGACGCTGCTCGAGGTGGGCCAGGCGCTGTCGAGCCCGCTCGAGCTGCGCCCCGCGATGGAGCGGGTGCTGGAGAAGCTCGAGCGCGACTGCGGCGTGGTGCGGGCCGCGGTGATGATGCTGTCGGAAGACACCAACGACATCCGCATCGAGGTCTCGCTCGGGTTCGGGCCCGAGGCCTCGACCGTGCGCTACAAGATGGGCGAGGGGATCACCGGGCGCGTCGTCCAGAGCGGGCGGCCGATCGTGGTGCCGGCGGTCAGCCGCGAGCCGCTCTTCCTGCACCGCGCGCTCGAGCGGCGGCGCGGCGGACCCGCGGAGATGACGTTCATCTGCGTGCCGATCGTGCTCAGTCGAAAGCCGGCCGGCGCGCTGGCGGTCGATCTGAGATACGACGAGGAGCGCGACTACGAGAGCGCGCAGCGGTTCTTCGCGGTGATCGCGTCGATGATCGCCCAGGCCCTCAAGGTGCACCGCGCCATCGAGGACGAGCGCAAGAACCTGCTCGACGAGAACACGCATCTCAAGTCCGAGCTGCAGCAGCGCTACGATTTCTCCAACATCGTCGGCACCAGCTCGCCGATGCGCCAGGCGTACGAGCAGATCTCGCAGGTCGCCTCGACCAGCACGACGGTGCTCATCCGCGGCGAGTCGGGGACCGGCAAGGAGCTGATCGCGCACGCGATCCACTACAACTCGCAGCGCGCCCAGAAGCCGTTCGTCAAGGTCAGCGCCGCCGCGCTGCCGGACACGCTGATCGAGTCCGAGCTCTTCGGTTACGAGAAGGGCGCGTTCACCGGCGCGATGGCGCGCAAGCGGGGACGGTTCGAGCTGGCGGAGGGCGGCACGCTGTTCCTCGACGAGGTTGGCGAGCTGAACATGGCCACGCAGGTGAAGCTCCTGCGGGTGCTGCAGGAGCGCGAGTTCGAGCGGCTGGGCGGGACCGATACGGTGAAGGCCAACGTGCGGCTGATCACCGCGACCAACAAGAACCTCGAGGCGGCCATCGCCGCCCGCGAATTTCGCGAGGACCTCTATTACCGGCTGAACGTGTTCTCGATCTTCGTCCCGCCGCTGCGCGAGCGGCGGCCGGACATCATGCTGCTCGCCGATCACTTCCTCGCCAAGTACGCGCGGCAGCATCAGAAGAGCATCCGGCGGATCTCGACGCCGGCGATCGACATGCTGATGGCGTACCACTGGCCGGGGAACGTGCGCGAGCTGGAGAACACCATCGAGCGCGCGGTGCTGACCTGCGACGGCAACGTGATCCACGGGCATCAGCTGCCGCCGACGCTGCAGACCGCCGAGGCGTCGGGGACGGCGATCAAGACCTCGCTGTCGGACGCGATCGAGCAGTACGAGAAGGACCTGATCCTCGATGCGCTCAAGAGCGCGCGCGGCAATCGGGCGCGCGCGGCGCGGCTCCTGAATTCGACCGAGCGGATCATCGGCTACAAGATTCGCAAATATCGAATCGACCCGCGCCGCTTCAGGCAGCAGAGCGCTTGAGAAGGAAGTTGCGGACTTTCGGGAAGATCTCTTCGGGCGCGTCGCGGCCGAAGATCAGGTCGGAGTGGCCGTAGCGCTTTGCCTCGACGTACTCCTTCTCGCCGCCCCAGAGATCGAAACCCGCGCGCACCGAGGCCGGCGGCGCGAGGAGGTCGCGTTCGCCGGCGACGAACAGCGCGGGCTGCTTCGCGCCGGCGAGGCCGCCGCGGTAGTCGACCTTGCCGTCCTCGGAGACGAAGACGTCGGTGCGGGCCCATTTGAGGAATTGGGTGAGAACGCCCGGCGAGATGTCCTCCACGACGTTGCACATCAGCTGGCGATAGACGCGGGCATCGACGTTGCGCGTGTTGAGCGCGAACTGGCCCCAGGAGGGATGGAAGAGGCCGGCGATCGGCGAGACGGCGCGCACCAGCCAGCGGTGGCGGCCGGTGGCGAGGAACGAGAAGCGCAAGAGCCGCTTGAGCTCGTTCTGCGCATGGAAGTGCGTCGGCGGCGCCATCGCGACGACGGCGGCGATCTTGCCCGGGTAGGCGACGGCGGCGGCGAGGCCGAGCAGCGCGCCCTGGCTGTGGCCGACCCAGAGGACTTTGTCGGCGCCGATCGCTTCGATCGCCGCGGGGATGTCTTGCAGCAGGTAGGTGTCGAAGTTCCAGCGGCGCGGCGCGTCCTTCTCGACGCGGCGCGAAGCGCCGTGGCCGCGGAGCTCGAGCGCGTAGCAGTCGAAGCCGGACTGCGCGAGATAGAGCGACAGGGAGTAGCGATCGATGCCGAAGTCGACGTTGCCGCGGTTGGCGGCGAGGCCGTGGCAGAGCAAGACCGGCGGTGTGCGCTTCTGGCCACGCGGCGCACGCCGCGCGAGCGCGATGTCCCAGCCGTCCTTGGTGCGCGCGTAACGCAGCTCGTCCTGCTGCGGGCGAACCCGGTAGACCCAGCTCCAGAAGAAAACGTGCGCGACGGCGAGGATCGCCAGCGCAACGAAGATTCCACCCCAGAAGATCACTCGCGGATACTAACTGCAAAATCCAAAGCGCACCGCGAAGGCGCGAAGGCGCGAAGGTTTCGGGCTCGGTGCGGAGCGGCGTTGGTCGCAAGATCCAACCCCTTCGCGTCTTCGCGCCTTCGCGGTGAGATTTTGCTTCTAGCCGATCACCGCCGCGGCAAGCTCGGTGAGCGAGCGGACGCGGACGTTTGGCGCGAGGGTCGGGGCAGGGCCGCCGCGGTCGATGAAGGCGACGTCGTGGCCGTATTTCTTGGCGCCGTCGGCGTCCCAGGCGTTGCCGCTGACGAACAAGGTCGTCCCTTTCGGTACCAGCGCGTACACCCGCTGGTCGGTCTTGTACGCCTTGACTTCGTCGGCGCTGCGGATCTCGTCGATCGGCAGGCCGGCGGCGTCGACGGCGCTCCTGATCATCGCCGCGGTCCCGTTCGAGAGGACCGCGCGACGGATGCCTGCGTGGCCCAGCTTGCGCAGCGCCTCGGCGGCGTCCGGGTGCGCCGGCAGCGTCAGCCACGTCGCGGACATCTTTTCGCGAACGCCCGGCGCGAGCTGCGGCGCGACGTCCTCGAGGGCGTGCGCGGTGACCGCGTCGAACGGCTCGTAGGCGAGGGTCCAGGTC